>NZ_FORX01000029.1 GCF_900114115.1 Desulfomicrobium apsheronum
CAAAGAACGGAGTTGGTCGAACGAAGTTTCCAGCATGTGCTCGATCGTGGCGGAATGCGGCGAACACACCTTCGGGGACAGGAAAACGTCCACAAACGATACCTCTTGTGCGTGGCCGGGTTCAATCTCGGCCTGCTGATGCGCCAGTTGATAGGTTTCGGGACCCCGAAGGGGTATTTTTACCTCAATTCAGCGCAAATTGTTATTATTGTTTGGGGACGGATGGTCGTTTCGATGATTTTGGTTGAGATGAAGAGCGAGACTGGCGAAGAATTCGTCGGAACTCAGATTACCGTCGAGCTGTGTTGATCATGAATAAATCAACGGGCTGCTAAGGAGTGGTCATGGACCAGAAGGAACTCAGGAAATGGGAAGCGAAATGCATCCAGGAGGAGCCCCCCAAATGCAAGGCCGGGTGTCCCCTGGGAGTTGATGCCAGAGCTTTCGCCCAGGCAATGGCCAAGGGCGATCCTCTCGCGGCGAGGGCCGTGCTCGAAAAGAGCATGCCTCTTGCGGCGATTACGGGCAGGCTCTGCGAAGCCCCCTGCGAGGAATTCTGTGTACGGGGAAATCTTGGAGGAGCCGTGGCCCTTGGAGGCCTTGAGCGCCTGTGCATCCGGGAGACCCGGCCCAAGGGCAAGCTTCTGCGTCTTCCCGCCCGCCCCAGGAAGGTGGCGGTGTTCGGGGCAGGGCCGAGCAGCCTGGCCGTGGCCTTCGATCTGGGCAAGAAAGGTTACCCCGTGACCGTGTACCATGTCGGCGAGGCTCCCGGCGGGTGGCTTCGCGAACTTCCCGAGGCCGACCTGCCGACGCGGGTGCTCGACGAGGAGCTGTCCAGACTCGCTTCCCTGCACGTGACCTACGTGTCCGTCTCCGTCCTGGATTCGGCCCTTGTCGAAGCGCATCCCGCCGACGCGGTGTATGTGGGCCAGGATGACACGTTGGATTCGGAACTCCTGGCCTCGCTTGGTTCTCCTGATCCCGAGACTTTTGCGCTGGAGCGTCCGGGATGGTTCACGGGCGCGCTGGAAGGGCGGCCGCACCGGTTCATCAGCGCAGTTTCCCAAGGCCGCGAAGCTGCCGTCTCCATCGACCGTTACCTGCAGAACGCCTCCCTGACCTCGAGCCGCGTTTTTTTGCGCAGGGGCCAGACATCGCTTTTTACCCGGACCACGGACATCGCCCCGGTCCAGAGGGTTGTCCCGGCCGACGGCGTCGCATTCACCAGGGAGGAGGGCCTGCTCGAAGCGGCACGCTGCATCGACTGCCAGTGTCTGGAGTGCGTGCGGCACTGCGTGTATTTGTCCGAGTACGGCGGGTATCCCAAGAGTTACGCACGCCGTGTCTTCAACAATTCGGCCATCGTAAAGGGCGGTGGCGTGCACCAGGCCAACACCTTCATCAATTCCTGCTCCCTGTGCGGACAGTGCGAGACGCTGTGTCCCAACGACTTTTCCATGGCCGACATGTGTCTGGACGCAAGACGGCTGATGGTGCGCGACAACCGCATGCCGCCGTCGGCCCACTGGTTCGCCCTGGAGGAGATGCGCTCGGCCGCGAGCGAGCAGGCCGCCTTCATCCGGCATGCGCCCGGAGCACCGGACAGCGCGATGCTCTTCTTTCCGGGCTGTCAGCTCTCCGGTATCCGCCCTGACCAGACCCTGCGCCTGTACGACCGTCTGCTGGAGATGGAGCCGCGCACGGGCATCTGGCTCGACTGCTGCGGCGCTCCCGCCCATTGGGCAGGGCGCGAGGATGAGTTCGCGGACATGCTGGGCAAGCTGGAGAAGGCCTGGAAGGCCATGGGCAGCCCCAGGGTAGTCACGGCCTGTTCGACCTGTCTCAAGATGTTCCGCGAGCACCTGCCGGCATTCGGGGCCGAATCGGTCTGGACCCTGCTGGCAGGTGAGTCCCTGATTCCCGGCGAGGCCCGCGAGGCTCTGGCTCTGTCCGACCCCTGTACATCGCGGCACGACGCCGCCACGCGCGGGGCCGTGCACGCCGTGCTGGAGAAGCTCGGGCAGCCCCTGGCGCCGCTGGCCATGTCCGGCGAACTGACGGAGTGTTGCGGCTTTGGCGGCCTGATGGATAACGCCAACCCGGCCCTGGCCCGCAAGGTCGCCGAGGCGCGGGTGGCCCAGTCCGAGGCCTGCTTTCTGACCTACTGCGCCATGTGCCGTGATCAGCTGGCCAAGACCGGCAAGCCCGTCCTGCACATTCTTGATCTGCTTTTTCCTGACTTGGCCCATGGTGCGTCCGAGCCGCCCGTCGGCATCTCGGCCCGGCGCGTGAACCGGCGCAGGCTCAAGGACGCGCTCCAGGGACGGCACGGCCGCGAGGGCATGCCGCGCCAGCCCTTTGAGGACGTGTCCCTGGTTTATTCCGTGGAAGTGGCCGAACTCTTGGAGGCCCGGCGCATTCTTGAGGACGACCTGCGTCAGGTCCTGCACAAGGTCCGAAACGGCGGGAAATGTCTGGTCCACGGCGAAGACGGACGCAGGATTGTCGCGGCCGAACTGGGTGAGGTCACCTACTGGGTGGAATTCAGGGATGTAAAGGATGGTTTCGAGGTCCTGCGGGCCTGGTCACATCGCATGCGCATCGCGGGAGGGCGGATATGAGCAGTCTTACGTTTGAGCCCAAGGATATGAACTGGGTCTGCGAGCCCTGCGGTGAGGCCCTGGAGCTTGGCCGGGTGGAACTCACGTATCTGGGCAACTCCTTTCACGTGGAATTGCCGGTCTGTGCCAAGTGCGGAGCGGTGTACATCTACGAAGAGCTGGCCATGGGGCGGATCTTCGAAGTGGAGCAGCTGCTTGAGGACAAATGAACTTTACGCCTCCCCGCCGGTGCGCAAATTTCTCGGCCCGGCGCTGCGTCCGGGCGGCGAGAGGCTGACCAGGCTCATGCTTGAGCTGGCAGGCCCGCTGCAAGGCGCGCTGGCTCTGGACGCTGGGTGCGGTTGCGGGGCGAGCCTGGCGCTGCTCAGAGAACATGGGGCGCGGGCCGTGGGTTTGGACTTGAATGCGTCTTTCTTGCGCGAAGCCGGAGACGTGGACGCGCGTGTCGCACAGGCTGATTTGGCCGATCTGCCGTTGCCGGACGCATGCCTGGACCTCGTTCTGTGTGAATGCGTCTGGAACCTGACCGACAAGGAGCGCGTGCTGACGGAATTTCGCCGGGTTCTCAGGCCAGGAGGAACGCTCGCCCTGGCCGACATCTACGCACGCGGATGCCGCAGCGGAGATTGGCCGGTGCGCTGCTGTTTCGCGCAGGCCACGGATCTGCAGACGGTGATGGAACAGGTGGCCGGAGCCGGATTTGAGATAGATGTGGTCGAGGAACACACCGAATTGCTCAAGAAGACCGCCGCTGATTTCGTGTTCCGGCACGGCTCCCTGCACGGTTTCTGGCAGGCCGTGACCGGCGACCCGGTGCTGGCGCAGATGGCCTGCGACGCCTCGCGGGCATCGAAGCCGGGTTTGTTTTTGCTGATTGGGCATGCCAGGAAAATTACATAAGTCCTATAGGACCTATAAGACCTATGGGACCTATAGAGCACTTTGTTTTATTTAAATAAATACCGAGGCAGACATGAACGAATACGATCTCGACATCCTGCGCCTGCACACCCAGGGTTTTTGCTGCGCGCAGATCGTCGTGCAGATGGCTCTGGAGATGCAAGGCGCTCAAAATCCGGGTCTCATCCGGGCCATGTCTGGGCTGTGCGTGGGTTTTTCTTCCACCCGGGGCGCGTGTGGAGCCTTGACCGGAGCAGCCTGCCTCATTGCCTATTATGCGGGAAAGGGTGCGGCCGATGAAGAAGCGCACGACAGATTGCCCCTCATGCTGACCGAACTGGCGGATTGGTTCGAGGAGTACGCTACAGGACGGTTTGGAGGCATTAATTGTTCGGCCATCGTGCCCGACGGCAAGCCGGACGCATCCATCTGCGGTGGTCTTGTCGGCGAATGTTTCGGCAGAGTCATGACCATCCTGGTGGAAAACGGATTCGATCCTTCGAGTGAGCCCGATGAATAAGGTGCTGGGGCCGGTTGAGAGTGTCTGCCCGGAGTGTTTGAACCGGGTGATCGGGGAGTTGGTGCAAGCTGGTGACGTCGTCAGCTTGGTCAAGAGATGTCCCGAGCACGGAGAATATTCAACGGTGGTCTGGCGCGGGGAACCGGCATTTTCAAGCTGGGTGCGACCCAAGATTCCTTTTGGCGGTGGTGTGCGCGAATCGGTCGGCAATGGCTGCCCCTATGACTGCGGCCTGTGCGCGCGTCATGCCCAGCGAACCTGCACGGCATTGGTCGAGATCACCTCGCGCTGCAACCTGCATTGTCCGGTTTGCTTCGCCGATAGCGGCGGGGCAAACGAAGATCCGGATCATGACGTCCTGCGTCGCATGTTCGAGCAGACCATGGCCCGCACCGGCGGTTGCAACCTGCAACTCTCCGGCGGGGAGCCGACCGTGCGCGACGATCTGCCGGACATCGTGCGCCTGGCCAAGCGTGCCGGATTCGGGTTTGTGCAGCTCAACACCAACGGGCTGCGCTTGGCCGAAGATCCGGCCTTGGCCGGAAAGCTTGCCGAGGCCGGATTGTCGTCTATTTTTTTGCAGTTTGACGGCGTGCGCGATGAGGTCTTTCGCACCTTGCGCGGCCGGGATCTGCTGGAGACAAAAAAAAGGGCCATGGACCACGCGGCCGGGGCTGGGCTGGGCATCGTGCTCGTGCCGACCGTGGCGCGCGGTGTGAACGTCGATCAGTTGTGGGAGATCGTCCGGTTCGGGCTTGAGCGTCAGCCGCACGTGCGCGGAGTGCATTTTCAGCCCATGAGTTATTTCGGTCGCTTTCCCGCTGACTTTTCGCCGAAGCACGTCACCTTGCCCGAGGTCATGACCGGCCTGTGCGAGCAGAGCGGCGGCGAGATCAGGGCGGGAGATTTTTTGCCTCCGGGCTGCGAGCACGCCCTGTGCTCCTTTTCGGGGAAATTCATGACGCGCGAGGACGGAGTGCTCATGCGCATGGGCAGCGGGACTTGCGACTGTACGCCACGGCCTGCCGAGGCCGGAGCGCTGAAGTCCATCGGCGTAACGGCCCGTCAATGGTCCGCCCCTGTGGTCCCGGAGGCCCAGCCGTCAGATTCCTCCGGAACCTCCCCTGACACATCTCCCGGCGACGACCTGGATCGTTTTCTGGCCCGCGCCCGGACGCATTCCTTCACCATTTCCGGCATGGCCTTTCAGGACGCCTGGACCCTCAACCTGGACCGCTTGCAGGGCTGCTGCATCCATGTGGCCCAGCCTGACGGACGGCTCATCCCCTTTTGCGCCTTCAATCTGACTTCCAGGGATGGCCGCAGCCTGTATCGCGGGCGCGTATGAAGCCAAGCAGCGTGGACGCCTTGTCGGCCAGGCGCCTCGGTCTTGCCTGCCCCTCGGACCGGGAGCGAATCGAGAGCGCACGCATGGAAGCGCTCAGAAACACCGTGGCCCACGCACGACAAAAGAGCCCCTGGTACCGTGAGCGGCTGGCGGGTCTGGACCCTGATTGTCTGCGCACCAGCGCCGATTTTGCGCGTCTTCCCTTTCTGAGCGGCGCGGACCTGGCGGCCCACGGCCGGGAACTGCTTTGCGTCTCCCAGAGCGAGGTGGCACGTATCATCACCTTGCAGACTTCCGGCAGTACCGGCCCGCCCAAGAGACTGCACTTCACGCGAGAGGACCTGGACTCGACGGTCGATTTTTTTCAGCACGGCATGTTTTCGCTCATTTCATCCCAAGACAAGGTGCTCGCCCTGCTCCCTTTTTCCCTCCCGGACAGCACCGGTGATCTGCTCATCCGTGCCCTGGCAAAAGGGGGCGTGCACTGCGAGGGCGTGTGGCCGCCGACAGACTGGAGGGCTTTGGCCCTGCGCATCCGGGACGAGAATTTTACCAGCATCGTCGGCCTGCCCCAGCACCTCCTGGCCCTGTCCTATGAACTTCCGCACGGCCTGGTGCGCACCATGCTCCTGTGCTCGGATTACGCCCCGCAATCCCTGCGCACCCGCATCGAGGAAGCCTGCGGCAGCGAAACTTTTCTGCACTACGGCACCACCGAGACGGGACTTGGCGGCGGTGTGGAATGTCAGGCGCACGGTGGCTGCCACATGCGCGAGGCTGATCTCCTGATCGAGATCGTCGATCTGCGCACAGGAGACCCCGTGCCTGAAGGCGTAGTTGGGGAGGTGGTCGTTACCACCTTGAATCGTCAGGCCATGCCGCTGCTGCGTTACCGCACCGGAGACTTGGCCAGACTCGACACGTCGTCCTGCCTGTGCGGCGGAGTCACAGCCCGTTTGTGCGACATCCGGGGGCGACGCAAGGCCTGCTCGATTGCAGAAGGCTACTCCGTGGCCAGTCAGGACCTCGACGATGTCCTTTTTGCGCTGGACGGCCTGCTCGATTATCGCGCCTCCTTGACACGTTCGGCCGGAAGGGATGCAATCAGCGTTGAATTTCTGGCCAGGCCGGGGCATGAGCGCCTGGAGCGGGAGATTCATCAGGCCCTGAAATCGGTGCCTGCCCTGAACATGGCCATGCAAAGCCGGACCTTCGTGGCCGGGCCTGCGCTGCGGGTGGAGTCCTTTTCTCCGTCGCACACCTTGAAACGCACCATCCTTGATAACCGTGGGAGTTATTCATGAATGATATATTTCAGTCTGTTGTAGATGTTCTTCGGACGGAAGAAGACGCTGTTTTCTGCGGCATCGTCGAGAGTTCGGGCTCTGCTCCACGAACTTCCGGAGCGCGCATGCTGGTGCTGTCCAACGGGTCCATTCATGGGTCGGTGGGCGGTGGCCCCGTCGAGGGCGCATGCCAGGCCAAGGCCGCAAAGCTCCTGCAAGGGACAAAGACGCATCACTTTCTGTCCTTTGACCTGAATTCCGTCACAGCCGCCGATGCTGGCATGGTCTGCGGCGGAGCGGTCAAGGTGCTGTTGCAACGGGTTTCCGCGAAGCATCTGCCGTTTTTTGAAAACATCGGGCGCCTGCAGCGTGAAAGAGAGAGGCCGGTGCTGGTCACCGTCATGCAGCCGGAGCATGATCCCGTGCTGGCCGTCTGGACGGCGCGCGACGGACTGGCGGGAGCCGCACTGCCTGAAACCCTTGCCGCGGAACTGGCGCGCAAGGCCGCCAAGACTCGCCAGTCCTTCAGCCTGGAAAAGGACGGCTTGCGTGTCTTTGCGGAACCAATCGTCGCGCCGACGGCGCTGCATCTGGTCGGTGCGGGCCATGTGGCCCTGGCCACGGCCAAGGTCGCGGCTTTTGCCGGGTTCGAGGTGGTGGTCATGGATGACCGCTCCGAATTCGCCGATCCCGGGCGTTATCCCGAGGCGCGCGAGGTGCGCGTGCTGGAAAATTTCGATGCCTGCCTCGGTGATCTTGGCGCCGACGACTATGTGGTCATCGTCACGCGTGGGCATCTGCACGATCGCGACGTCCTGGCCCAGGCGCTTAAAACCGGGGCCGGGTACATCGGCATGATCGGCAGTCGCAGCAAGCGCGACGCGGTGTACCGTTCGCTTTTGGAGTCCGACTACACCCAGGCCGACCTGGACCGCGTCTTTTGCCCCATCGGTCTGACCATCGGCGCGGACACGCCCGAGGAGATCGCCGTTAGCATCGTCGGCGAGATGATCCGGGTGCGGGCCGGGGTCCCGGCGTGACGGAAGGGGGCGAACGCTTCGGGGCCGTCATCCTTGCGGCCGGGTTTTCTTCGCGCATGGGCGATTTCAAGCCCCTCATGGACCTCGGCGGCATGACCGTGCTGGAGCGCTGCGTGCGCATGTTTCGAGACGCAGGCGTCGAGCGGGTCCTGGTAGTCACCGGGCATCGCGCCCCCGAGGTGCGGGCCGAGGCCGGACGGCTTGGCGTACCCACGATCCACAACGAAGAGTACGGGAAGGGCATGTTCTCCTCCGTGCGCAGGGCCGTGTCCGCCATGTCCGAGCATGATGCCTTCTTTCTTCTGCCCGTGGACATCCCCCTGGTCCGTCCGTCCACGGTCACGGCCCTGCTCGACGAGTATGACGGGCGCATCGCCTTTCCCGTCTTCGAGGGAGAGCGCGGGCACCCGCCGCTCATTCCCGCCGCCCTGATCCCCGCCATTCTGGAACACGACGGCCGGGGCGGTCTGAAGACGCTGCTGGAAGGGTATCCTGCCCTCGATGTTCCGGTCTGGGACAGAGGCATCCTCCTTGATGCCGACACCATGGCCGATTTTGCGCTTCTTGAGGGACGCGCCGCCCGTCTCCATATCGGCGATCGCGGCGAGGCCCTGGCCCTGGCCGCGCAGTCCATGCCCGAGCGGGGGCTCGCCCACGGTCGGGCAGTGGCCACCGTGGCCTTGCGCCTGGGCGGGGAGTTGAACCGGCATGGAGGGAATCTCGATCCTGACCTGATCCACAACGCCGCGCTGCTGCACGATGTGGCCAAGGGCTGCCCCGGGCATGAGGCCGCCGGCGGCGAGCTGCTGGCGCATTTCGGACTGTCCGGGCTGTCCGCCATTGTGGCCGCCCATCGTGACGTTCCGCCCCCGACTTCGGGCGTTTTGACGGAGAAGGAGGTGGTCTGTCTGGCCGACAAGCTGGTGCGCTGCGACAGGCGCGTGGCCGTGCGGGATCGTTTCGGCGAGAAGCTGGCCCTGTACCGCTGCGACGAGGAGGCCTGCGCGGCCATCCGAGGCCGCATGGAGAACGCCCTGGCCCTGGCGGCCCTGGTGGAGGCGGCCAGCGGTCAGCGTATTGAGGAGATTCTTCAGGGGGTGCCGGCGTGAGCGAAATCTATCTCATCCGCCACGGCGAGATCACCCAGTCCTCGCCACGACGCTTCGTGGGGCAGACGGATCTGCCCCTGACGGACAGGGGCCGGGAGCAGATTGAAAAGGTGGCGGTATTTCTTTTAGGCCGGGGCGTCGGGCGGCTCTTGTGCAGCCCGCTTTCGCGCTGTGTGGAGAGTGCTGGCATCATCGGCGCGGCCCTGGGGATTGTGTCAGAAATCGTTCCGGACCTGCGCGAGATTGCGCTTGGCGCCTGGGAGGGCCTGACCGTGGACGAGGTGCGCGAGCGCTTCCCTGGCCGCTACGAGGCGCGGGGCCGAAACCTGGCAGGATTCCGTCCGCCGGACGGGGAAAGTTTCGCCGACGTGCAGCGCCGAGCCTGGCCGGCTTTCGAGACGGCCACCGTCGAACAGGGCGAGCCCCTGGCCATCGTGGCCCATGGCGGGGTCAATCGTGTGCTCCTTTGCCGCATCCTGGGCATGCCGCTTGAAAATCTGTTCCGCCTGGAACAGCACTATGCCTGCGTCAATATTCTGCAGGAGGACGAAGGTGAGTTCCGCGTGGGTGCAATGAACTCTCGGCCAACGTGAACGGGCGTGGGGTTCTGGAGATCCGGTTCCGGAGGTCATGGCGTCGAGACATGCCTCCGGTCGGTCAGACAACACAAAAGGACCGCCGCGTGATTTTCGCGGCGGTCCTTTTGTGTTGCGAAGCCGGACTCGGAAGTTCAGAAGCGGTAGGCCACGCTCATGCCGACCAGATGGGCGTCGCCGTCCTCGAAATCGGCGGTTTCTACGTCTCCGCCGTTAACATGGATTTCCGCGCCCTTGCGATCGATGATCAGCAGATAGGTATAGCCAAGATCCACGCTCCAGGCGTCCCCGTGCCAGCCAAGACCGGCAGAGAAGAGCTGGCGGTCGTTGGCCGGGACCATGTAGTCGGCGCGTTCGGTGCGGACAGGGGTTTCGTCGTAGACATAGCCAGCCCGCAGATCCCAGGCCGGAGTCAGGGCATATTCGGCCCCGATCGCCAGTCTCCAGGTGTCCTTCCAGTCCTTGAAGACGGGGCCGGAGGGGTTGACGCCATTGATACGGATGTCCAGCTCCTCGTACGACGACCAGCCCGTGCGGGTCACGTCCACTTCGATGCTCAGCCTGTCGATAGGGGTCAGGCACATGCCGAGGGACCAGGAGTCCGGCAGGGTGATTTCGCCGTCGGCGTCACCGTTGAGCTTATCGCCCAAGCCCCCGGGCGCATTGCTTTCGGCCTCGCCGCGCGGATGGACGTCGATGGCGCTGCGGTACATGAGCCCGAAGGACATCCAGTCCGTCGGAGCATACAGGGTGGAAACGCTGACACCCAGGCCGACGTCGTCGCCCCGGACCTTCAGGTCGTAGGTTCCGGCCACTGTCTTCTTCTGTTCGAAGTCGAAATAATTGGCTTCGACGCCAAGGCCGATGGACCAGGTGTCCGTAAGCTTCATGCCGAGCACCGGCGTAACGGAAACGCTCTTGATGCCCGCATAATAGACGCTGTCGCTTCCGGCCCAGTCCTCGTCGAATTCCGTGCCGAGCCCGAAGCGGTTGTAGACGCCGATCCCCAGCCAGTAGCGTTCGCCGAGTTGGTGCACTGCGTAGGCATGGGGCAGCAGCCAGACATTGTCCTTTCCGTCTGCGCTCTGCCGCCCGTCAATGGACACGGTGGCCATGGGGGCCACGGCGACCAATCCGGTCATGACCTGCGTGCCGTTCAGCCCGGTCATGGCGGCGGGGTTGGACGCCACCACCGAGGCATCGGCCTTTCTGGCCATGGTCGTGCCGCCGAGGGCATTGCCCCTCGCGCTCCATTCGTAAACGGCAAAGCCGGCCGCCGACACCTGCTGTCCCGTCAGCAACAGCGCCAACATGACAGCGGCAACAATTTTCCCCATCGCTCCTCCTCATTCAGCACAGGTTCATGCGCACCCGCCCGGGCGCGCGACAAGCTCCGGCGCATACGGATTTTTCTCTGTTATCTCAAGGAGAAAGGGTAAAGTGATCGCTCAGTTGCGGCTCATGGATCGCGGCAATGACGGGAGGAAATCCAACAGTAGCGGTGAGTTCAGTCGTTGAGTGTCTGCCATAAGGGAATTGTCGTGGCATCACTTCTCGTGATGAGACAACGAGAACATCGGCTGATCGCTTGCGAAGATGTTCGCGTGCGAAAGGGATTCATCATGCATCGTCGAGCAGCACTCCAATCTCTTCCGGTGAAGGCAGGTGTCCTTTCAGCGCACTGGGCACGCTTCTGGTCGTCTCGTAGGTTGCCACGCCAATGGGTTTTCGGGAATCGCGCAGGGCGTATTCGACCACGGTCCGGTTTTTATCCCTGCAGAGAATGATGCCCATGGATGGATTTTCGTCCTCGTGGCGAACATGGTTGTCAAGCGCCGCAAGGTAGAATTGCATCTTCCCGACGTATTCGGGCATGAATTTTCCGACCTTGAGCTCGATGGCCACCAGCGCCTTGAGCCGTCGGTGAAAAAGCAGCAGATCGATGAAGAACTCGTCGCCCCCGACCTCCAGCCGGAACTGGCTGCCCATGTAGGCGAACATGCCGCCCATGGAGCGCAGAAAGTCTTCGATACGGGCGATGAGCCGTTTTTCCAGTTCTCGTTCGCTGTGCTTTTCATTGAGTTCCAGAAAATCGAAGGTGTAGCCGTCTCTCACGGCCAGCTTGGCCTGGTTGCGGAGCGCCGGCGTCAGCGCCTGTTCGAAATTGTGCTGCCCGAGCAGGGATTTCTCGTAGCTCTGGTTGTCGATATGGTGAATGAGCACGTTTTTCGACCAGCCGAATTTGCGGGTCATGCGGATATAGAATTCGCGTTCCAACTGATTTTCACATCTTTCCAGAATGACAAGGTTTTGGCTCCACCCGATTTCTCGCACAAGTGGTGCGAGTTTTATGTGTCCATCGTAGGTCTCGAAGAACGCCTTCATTCGCCAGAGATTGGAAGCTGAAAATCCTCTGGCGGAATGAAATTCGGTCCGGAGGTCGGTCGACAGCCTTTCAACAACAGCCTTGCCCCAGCCGTGTTTTTTCTGCCGTTCCACGATCATGCGCCCAATATCCCAATAAAGGCCGACCAGTTCCCTGTTGACTGCCTTGAGGGCTTTGTATTGGGCGTTTCGGATACGTGTTTTGACCTCCGCAAGGAGGTGGACATAGTCTTCAGGCGTGCCGAAGGAACCTGGTGTGTGTTTTTCGTATGATTTCATCCCGTTTCTCTCCTAAGAGTCTTGAATGTTTTCGGGCCGGGCGAAGAGCCGTGACGGCGTTGCCGTCTTTGCCCTAATCTGCGGTCCATTGGCTGACCCCTTTTTCTGGCGGAAACGGGAATCGAATAGTGGGCATAAACGGGAACGTGGTGAAATACATCGGGAATTGTATGAAAATCAGGGAAGGAATCTAGGTAGTTCTGATCATGTCGGGATGAGGCCGAGGGCCCGGGGGTGCTTGGACGATCGTTTCCGGTCTCCATGGAATCAACGCTGACCTTGAGATTTTACCGTCCGATCCGGTTGCGAAATACGGATGTTTAAAAAATGTTGGTGATTCATGCATGGTCACGCAAGGCGATTCTGGATTGTTGGACAGGGGATTCGTGTCGACGTATGGGAGGCACACTCGTGTTCAATGCTGCAATTACATAAGGATTCCGCATGAAAGATAACGATAACAGCGCCCTCGGCCGCTCCCTCTGGCGGTTGGTGCGTTTTGCCCGCCCTCATGCGCGGCGGATTGGAATCGGGCTTGCCGCCAATGCCGGGGCACGCTTTTTCGACCTGCTGCCCATGATCGTGGTTGGCCGCGTGGTGGATACCGTGGCCGGGGCCCTGCGTGAAGGGCAGGGCCTGGCTGGCGCCGATTTTGCCTGGGCAGGCCTTTTGGTGCTGGGTACTTTTGCTGGTCTGGCCGTGTTCCAAAGCGTCAGCGACTACACCCTGGACTCGGCGGCGCAGCGGATCCGCCACGACCTGCGCGTGGATCTCTACACCCACGTGCAAAAGCTCGACGTGTCCTACTTCGAATCCCGTCAGACCGGTGACATCATGGCCGTGCTGGCCGGGGATGTGGACAACCTGGAGCGCTTCTTTTCCGACACGTCCACGAGCATCGTACGCCTGTTCATAACCTTCACCGGAATCTACGGCATCCTCTTCTGGATGGATTATCATCTGGCGTTGCTGCTGCTCGCGCCCATGCCCATCGCCATCTGGGCCGTGCGCTTCTTCGCCACCCGTGTCGCCCCGCAGTACCGCAAGGCGAGAAAGGCCGTGGGCGACATCAACGCCATCCTGGAAAACAACCTTCAGGGCATGAACGTCATCCAGGCCTATTCCGCACAGGACCATCAGACCGGCCGCATCCGCCTGCGCTCCGAGGAATACCGCGACGCCGCCATCCGCGCCTCCCGTGAGCGGGCGCGATTCGTGCCCCTGCTGTACGGGGTGGCGGGGCTGGGATACGCGCTTTTGATCGGCGGGGGCGGGTGGATGACATTCGCGGGCATCGGCCCCAGCGTGGGTGATTTCACGACTTTCGTGCTCTTGGCCATGCGTCTCATCCTGCCTCTTTTTGTCTTCGGCATGCTCATCAATCAGATCCAGCAATCCGAAGCATCGGCCCTGCGCATTAACGAAATATTCGACACGACACCCACGGTGCGCGATCAGGCCAAGGCGTTCCCGCTTGACGGGGAACTTCAGCGGGTCGAGGTCCGTGATGTCTGTTTTGCCTACCCGGAGCGCGAAAAGGTTCTGTGTGGAATCAATCTGTGCCTGGAGCGCGGACGGGTGCTGGGTGTGGTCGGTCCCACCGGGGCAGGCAAGAGTTCCCTCGCCAAGCTCATGTTGCGCTATTACGATCCCATGGATGGCGAAATTCTGGCCAACGGCCGCGAGCTGTCCTCCGTGACCCTGGACTCATGGCGGGGGCGCATCGGCTATGTCTCGCAGGAGGCCTATCTGTTTCACGGCACGGTGTCCGAGAATATACGCCTCGGATCGCCGCTGGCCTCGGAGGACGACGTCATGCGGGCGGCGGACATGGCCGGAGCCGGCGACTTCATCGCCGCATTGCCGCAAGGGTACGAGACCATGGTCGGTGACCGGGGCATGAAACTCTCCGGCGGACAGCGGCAACGCATCTCCCTGGCGCGGGCCATCCTGCGCGATCCGGAGTTTCTGATCCTGGACGAAGCCACCTCCAGCGTGGACACGCGCACGGAGGAGGTCATTCAGAACAATCTCAAAAACCTGCGCGCCGAACGCATCACCTTGGCCATCGCGCACCGTTTGTCCACGGTGCGGCACTGCGACGAGATCGTCGTGGTCGTGGACGGTGTTATCGTGGAGCGCGGCACTCATGATGAGTTGGTTGCGGCGAGTGGTGTTTATGCGGGGCTGTGGCAGGTGCAAAGCGGGGAGTAGAGCGAGGGAGATGGCTGGAGGATTAAGGCATGAAAGGAATGTTTGAAGACAGACGGCAGAAGGTCGGCGGTAGAGCGGCACGCCTGGATGGCTCGGAAAGCGGGTCGAAACTCCTTCGCGGGCCTCGTAGAGTTGAACCATTGCGTGCGGTGCGGCAGTCCCGGTCAGGCTGGCCGGCAATGGTTCAACAAACGATGCCAGGCTCAGTCAGACAGTCGGCCCGCCTCCCGAGCCATCCAGGCACGCCTTGCGAAGGGGCGGGGATGTTAGATTGACGTGATTGGGAGAGGAGACAGCAATGGTTGGAGCAGCGATGCCAGGCTCAGTCAGATGGTCGGTGCGTCATGCAACGGAAAATTCGCTTTCCTGGACCGGGTCAAGAATGCTTGGGCGGGCCTGAAGGAGACTCCTCGTTTTGGGCATCCGCTTCTCCAATGGAAGAAAAGTTGGTGATGCGCACGTCGCCATCCGGGAATCTGGCCAGAATTTCCAGTTCTCCTCCCATCGCTTCGATGTGACTGCGCAGTGTGGAAAGATACATGTCCGACCGGCGTTCCTGCTTGGCGATGGCGGGTTGCTGAACATTCAACAGCCGTGCAAGTTCCTGCTGCGAGAGGCCGCGCACATGTCGCAGTTCATGCAACGGCATTTCCCTGAGCATCTTGCGCGTCAAGGCCGCTGATTTTTTTCGGGCGTCCGGCGACAATTCGTCCCTGAGTGCCGAGAATTTTCTAGTCATCGAGCAATCCCTCCTTCGTGATTTGGCGAAGATGTTCGTCGTAAAGGGAATCGGCCCGCGAGACGAATTCATCATACCAGCGGTCATTTCCGGTCTTGTCGCCTCCGATGAGAAGTATGGCGGTCCTACGTGGGTCGAATGCGTAAAGTGTTCGCAAGGGTCTGCCTCCGCTCTGTGTCCGCAATTCGCGCATATGTCCGTGCCTTGATCGGAACACTCCCGATGAATGGGGAAAACCCAAGGAAGGTCCGAGAAATTCAAGAAGCCTCACGGATGCATCAAGCGAGATCTGTGCTTCCTCGGTCAACGTGTGCCACCAAGCCTCAAACTCGTCGGTGAATTCGACTTCCCAATGTGTTGCTTTAATCATGGGTGTGTATTCCGTCAATGGAATAATATCTGTTCATTTGAAGAAAACATCTGCGCATAACAGCACGATCGGACGGAACCGTGGCTGGTATTTGTTGGTAGCAGCCCCACGGTGGCCGCACATTGGGTTGGAAGAGTATATCTTGATGGGATAAATGGGGAGAAGATGAAGAAAGGAAAAAGAAATCCCCGGAAAAGATGGCTTTCCGGGGATTTCTTTTTCAAGCGGGGCTTGGCGTCGAACTCCACGGTATATTCGTGGAGCTCAGGATGCAGGGTTGAAGACTTCTGCCAAGTGTATGGCGTGCAGGGGACAAGTCCTCTGCACGCCGGAGGCATTCCTATTTTTCTTCGCGCTCCTTGTACCAGGCGCTGGAGTCTTCCATCAGCTTGTTCAGTCGGTTGACCATCTTGTGCGGGTCGGCCAGGTAGCCGTCCATGAGCAGGGCGGATTCGTAGAGCTGCTCGATAACGGTGGCCACGAAATCGTCCTTCTCGTCCTTGGCGAAGACCGAGAGCAGGTTGCGCACCAGTTTGTGGTCCTGGTTGATCTCGAAGACCTTCTTGGGAATGGAGGTGTCCTTGGTCACCAGCTGCATGATCTTGTGCATCTGGGACGTGGAACCGTCCGGACTGACCAGGCAGGAAGGGCTCTGGCTCAGGCGCTTGGAGATGCGGGCCTCGGTGATGCGGTCGCCCAGGATTTCCTGCACGCGTTTGAGGAAGCGGTCCATGTCCTGGGATTCCTCTTTGGAGAGTTCCTCGGGCTTGTCCTTTTTCTCGGCGCTGTCGGCGTATTTTTCGATGTTCGTGATGTCGGCGTTTTCGGTCGCCTTGAGCTCGAACTCCTTGAATTTGCGCAGGCTGTCCATGACGAACTCATCCACGGGCTCGTACAGGTAGAGCACTTCCAGGCCCTTGGCGCGGAAGATCTCCAGGTGCGGGTTCTGTTCGATGGCTTCGCGGCTTGGGCCGGAAATGTAATAGATTTCCTTCTGACCTTCCTTGGCCGCCTCGATGTACTCCTCCAGGGAGATGAGCCCGTCCTTGTCCTCATGGCGCGAGGAGTTGAAGCGGAGCAGTTCTCCGAAGGCCTCCTGGTTGGCGAAGTCCGCGTAGCCGAGTTTGAAGCGCTTGGCGTGCTCGTTCCAGAACTTGACGTAGCGGTCCTTGTCCTGCCCGAGTTTTTTCAGGTGCGAGAGGATCTGCTTGGTCAGTGTGGTGGCGATTTTGCGGATGAGCAGGTTTTCCTGCAGGGTCTCGCGTGAGATGTTAAGCGGCAAGTCCTCGGTGTCGACCACGCCGCGCATGAAGCCCAGGTATTCGGGGATGAGGTCCTTGTTCTTGCTCTGGATCAGCACGCGGCGCACGTAGAGGTCCAGTCCGTAGTTCTCGCGGTCGAAGCCGAAGGTGTCCTGGCTGCGCGGGGGCACGAAGGCCAGGGCCGAGAACTGCACCGGGGCATCCACGCTCATGTGCAGGGTGTCCAGGGGCTCTTCCTGGTCGTAGGTCAGGAACTTGTAGAATTCCGTGTACTGTTCGGGGGTGATGGAGAACTTGTTCTCGCGCCACAGGGCCTGCACGGTGTTGGCCTTCTCGCCCTGGACCAGGATGGGGAAGGATATGAAATTGGAGTGCTTCTTGATGATGGACGTGATGCGGTTCTTCTCCGCGAACTCCTTGCCATCTTCCTTGAGCTGCAGGGTCAGAGTCGTGCCGCGCGGCAGATCCTCTTCCAGTTCGGCCACGGTGTAGGTGCCCAGGCCGTCTGAGGACCATTCCACGGCCTTGGCAGCCGGGTCGAAGGAACGGGTGCGGATGGTGACCTTGTCGGCGACCATGAAGACCGAATAGAAGCCCACGCCAAAGCGGCCGATGATATTGGAGGAGTTGGCCTGGTCGGCCATGGCCTGGCGGATGAATTCGGCGGACCCTGAATGGGCGATGGTGCCGATATTGCGGACCAGTTCATCCATGGTCATGCCGACGCCGGTGTCCGCGATGGTGAGGGTGTGGTTTTCCTCGTCCGCTGTGATGGAAATCTGCAGTTCAAGATCGGGGTTTGCGATCTCGGCCGAGCGGGCCTGCTCGAAGCGCAGCTTGTCGAGGGCATCCGAGGCGTTGGAGACCAGCTCTCGCAGAAATATTTCCCGGCTCGTGTAGATGGAATGAGTAATGATATCGAGTAATTGCTTGATTTCGGTTTTAAACTCGAACTGTTGTGCCTGAGACATAAATGCTCCTTCTGGTTTGGAAATTTTGTTTGCACCAAATAAAAGGCCTGCTCCCATTGTCAAGGGTTGCGGCAAAACAAGATTTTTACTTGACCGGGTCAGGGGGCTTGGGTAGAGAGTTTCCCCTGTCGGATGGTGGGTGTAGCTCAGTAGGCAGAGCACCTGGTTGTGGCCCAGGATGTCGCGCGTTCAAGCCGCGTCACTCACCCCATTAGACAATACGGGACAGTTCGTCTGTCCCTTTTTTTTCTCGCTTTTTGTGGTGGGTGTAGCTCAGTAGGCAGAGCACCTGGTTGTGGCCCAGGATGTCGCGCGTTCAAGCCGCGTCACTCACCCCATTTGACACCCAAGCAGAACCGGATAAGAACTGGTTCTGCTTTTTTTTTGGGGAGGTCGCATGGCTGCATTCACGGGCATCAACCACCTGGCCATGGTCACGGCGGACATGGACAAAACGGTTCACTTCTGGCGGGATCTACTCGGCATGCGTCTTGTCGTCGGGCTTGGGCATCCCGGGTACAGGCATTATTTTTTCGAGATCACAGACAAGGACATGATCGCCTTTTTCGAATGGCCCAAAGTGGAGCCCATTGCCGAAAAGGATCATGGCGCCCCGGTGCGCGGGCCCGCGGCTTTCGACCACCTGTCCTTTGGAGTGGAGAGCCTTGAAGAGCTGGGTCGCCTCAAGGACCTGCTGGAAGCCAATGATTTCTGGGCTTCGGAATTCATCGACCACGGGTTCATTATTTCCCTGTACTCCTTTGATCCCAACAATATCCCCATTGAATTCAGTTATGCCGTGCCCGAATACGACGTTCACTCCCATCCGATCATGATCGACTCCCATCCGACACCGGCCGCACTGGAAGGCAGCAAGCCGCGTCCGGAAAGATGGCGCGGCGCAGTTCCTTCGGATTCGGACCGCGGTATCTATCCCGGCGAGGCCGAAGCCGTTCGCGCCGCATTCATCAAGAAAACATAAATCCCGGAACAGACCGGGGTATTTGAGGAAAATATGGATAAGCTTGTCATAGAAGGTGGCGTCCCGCTCAAGGGCGAGGTCCGCATCAGCGGCTCCAAGAACGCGGCCCTGCCCATTCTGCTCGCGTCGATTCTGGTCGAAGGAGAGGTGCGCCTCAGCAATGTGCCGAATCTGCGCGACATCGCCACCACGCTGAAACTGCTCGAACTGCTTGGCTGCCGCGCCGAATTCAATGATGGCGACGTGCTGCTGCATTCGTGCGATTTGAAGCCCGAGGCGCCCTATGATCTGGTGCGCACCATGCGCGCTTCCGTGTTGTGCCTGGGGCCGCTTCTGGCCAGGCTCGGCCGGGCGCGGGTGGCCATGCCCGGCGGCTGCGCCATCGGTGCGCGGCCCGTGGACCTGCACCTCAAGGGATTGGAGCAGATGGGGGCCGTCTTTGAACTCGAAAGCGGCGACATCGTCGGCACCTGCGACCGTCTCAAAGGGGCCCATATCCACCTTGATTTCCCCACCGTGGGCGGCACCGAGCACCTGATCATGGCCGCTGTGCTGGCTGAAGGCGAGACCGTGCTTGAGAATGCGGCCCGCGAGCCGGAAATCCAGGATCTGGCGGAATTTCTGAACACCTGCGGGGCGCGCATCACCGGCCACGGCACCAGCGTCGTGCACATCGAGGGCGTCGAGTCCCTGCACGGCTGCTCCTATCCCGTCATGCCCGATCGCATCGAGGCGGGGACCTATCTGGTAGCCGCCGGGATGACAAAGGGGGACCTGACGCTGCGGGACTGCCCGGTGGATGCGCTTGACGCCGTCATCTCGAAATTGCGCGAAATGGGCATGATCATCGAGGGCGACCGCGATCTGCTGACTGCCACCGTCGACGGCCCCCTGAATTGCGTCGATCTTTCGACCAGACCGTATCCCGGCTTTCCCACGGACATGCAGGCCCAAATCATGGCGCTCATGTGCGTCAGCCGTGGCGCGGGCGTGATCACCGAAGGCATCTTCGAGAACCGCTTCATGCACGTGCAGGAGCTGGCCCGCCTTGGCGCGCACATCACCCTCTCGGGACAGAGCGCCATGGTGCGCGGGGTTGATTCACTGAAAGGCGCCATGGTCATGGCCTCGGACCTGCGCGCCAGCGCCTGCCTGGTCCTGGCCGGCCTCGCGGCCACGGGACGCACCGACGTGCGTCGCATCTATCATCTCGACCGCGGCTATGAACAGATGGAAGTGAAGCTGGCCTCAGTCGGCGCCAGAATCAGGCGCGAAAAGGAATAGGGTGTGGCCGCAAGGCCGCCGAAGGCCGGAATGAAAAAACCTCGCTGAAAGTCTCAGCGAGGTTTTTTTTGGGGCTGTTGCCGGAGCCCTGTCTGTCGGGAGAGCGGTACAGGCGGTCCGCAGCGTATGAATTCTCGTGACTGAAGCGGGGCCTGTACGGCCCGCCATCATTTCCTTGTCTTCACTCCTGCCCGGGGATTTTCCCGGCCGTCGCGTTTTCTGCGGGCCTGGGCGCATGGTTCGGGAACTGCAATTCGCGCTTCAGAAAACCTCGCACACGCAGGTACTCGGTGATGTTTCCTTCCCCGCGCAGCACCATCTCCCAGCCCGGCCGTTCCATGACCACCAGAACCGGGATGCCCGTGTAGCCCTTCATCTTGAAATAGGCCCGGGCCGTGCGCACCGTCTGACGCAGGTCTTCGGAGACCGGCACGGGGTCGATGGTATCCAGGCTTTCCACGCGCAACACTTCAAGAAAGAGGTTTTCCTTGCTCGCGTCGGCGTTTTGCACCGTGGCCAGGCGGTACAGGTCGTCTTCCTTGTTGTCGGTGCTGGCCAGATGCCATTTGCCGGGCAGGGTGTGCGCGTTGATGGACAGGTTGGCCAGGATTTTCGAGCAGTGATCGCAGTGCAGGCTGAAAAAGAGGACGTGCTGCGGCGCGTTGTCCGGAGCCGTCTCCCAGGTGCTGAAGGCCGTGTCCACGATGGCGGGCGGAACGACGTTCAGATCCAGTATCGAGTTGGCGGTGAACCCGCCGCACCACACGGCCACGCCCAGAAAGACCGCCAGCAGCGACCTGCGCACCCACGCGAAAAGACAGAGTCCTACAAAAAGGGTCGCACCCACGATGACGCAGAGCAGGCACTTTTCCTTGAGACCCATGAACTGAAAGCCGAGGATCGCTCCGTCAAAGGCCAGGGCTCCGAAGAGCAGCAGACTGGCCAGTCCCCAGATCCATTTCTTGTCGTAGCGGCCGCCAAAAAAGACCAGCCCCCACAGAAACCAGAAAAAGGCCGCGCCCATCTTGATGAGGTTGCCTTCGCCGAAGCGGATATATTCCCCGACGACGTCGCAAGCGGAGGTGGTGCAGAACGAAGTATGGCGGACGGCCTGCATCCAGACCTCTGCCGAGAGGAAGGAGGCGGCCAGGAAAAGAAAGGTCAGCAGAGAATAGCGAGAGAAGCGGATCATGACAAACTCCCTGTTGGATAATGGGTGTTTGTGTATCCAAGGTGCGGGCTGCGTCAAGCCGGAAATGACCACGCCGGGAGCAAACGCACTTCTTGAGCCGTTTAGGCGGCGTCTGGCGTCAGGCTGTCGTCATTTCAAACGGATGGAATGCTTCTTGAGCAGTTCGTACAGTCGCGCCCGGGACAGACCGGAGCGCTCGCAGGCCGTGGGCACATCATTGGCGCAGAGCCCGAGCAGTTGGCGCATATAGGTGTTTTCAAGATGGCCGACCACGATTTCGCGCACCTCTCGCAGCGGAGGCAGATCGTCACCGGGTGAAAATGGCAGGGGAATGGCGCCGTGAATGCGGCCGGGTTCGAGCAGGGTGGGCTGCTCCTTGTCGGGGTTGTGGCGAAAGGAGTTCCTGGCGATGCTGATGCGCACATCCACCGGCAGATGGTGGCTGTACAGGGACGGTTCGTCCTGACAGTTGTCGATGGCCACGGCCATGGTGTTGACGAATTCGCGCACATTGCCCGGCCACTGATAGGCATGGAGGGCGTTGAGAAATTCGGGCGTGAGCGTCTTGGGGCTGATGCTGCTCTCACGGCAGATTTTTTCCGCGTAGTATTCGGCCAGCAGGAGGATGTCTTCCTTGCGGGAACGCAGCGGGGGAATTTCGATCTGGTGGCCGTTCAGGCGGTAGTAGAGGTCGTTGCGGAAAAGCCCCTGCTCGACCATGAGGCGCAGGTCGCGGTTGGTGGCGGCGATGACCCGAAAATTGCTGCTGACCTCCTTTTCCGATCCGATGGGGCGGAATTTGTGCTCCTGCAGCACGCGCAGCAGGGATTTTTGCAGCTCAAGGCTCAGTTCGCCGATCTCGTCCAGAAAAACCGTACCGTTGTTGGCCAGCTTGAAGAGGCCGTCCCGGGCTTCGTGCGCGCTGGTGAAGGACCCCTTGGTGTGGCCGAAAAGGGTGCTTTCGGCCAGATGGGTGGACAGGTTTGTGCAGTCGATGACCACCAGCTTGCCAGGCGTTGAGCCGTTTTCGTGGATGCCTCTGGCGAAAAGTTCCTTGCCCGTGCCCGTTTCGCCGGTGATGATGACGTTGGACTTGCTGTCGGCCGCCTTGCCCATGACCTCAAGGCAGTCCATGATGGCCGGGCTTTCGCCGATGATGGCGCTGCGCTTGACCTTGCGCGGCCCACGATTCTGCTCCTTGGAGGCCCGGTAGGCAATGGTGCGCTGCAGGATGAGCATGATGTTGTTCAGGGAAATGGGTTTGCCCACATAATCCCAGGCTCCGTTGGCGATGGCCAGGGTCGCGCCGTCGGAATCACCGTCACCGGTCAGGATGACGACCTCCGGCAGAGAGGGAAAGGACTGGAATTGCTTGATGTGTGCTAGCCCGTTGCCGTCGGGCAGATTGACGTCGAGAAATATGAGATCGCAGTCCATGCCTTGCAGTCGGTCGAAAGCATCCTTGATGGTTTGAGCGACCTGACAAGGATGGCCAATGCGTTCGATGATCCGCTGAAAGGAACGGGAAAAATCCTGATCGTCATCAATTATGAGAATGTTGGCCATTTGCAGCTCCATGAGAATTATGAATCCGCTTTTGTCGGATTTTGTCTGGGAAAGCAAGACGCGCGTGTTCCCGGACCCTGCATGCCGTGAACACGAAAGCAACAAGCGGGCTGGTCTTTTACGTGTTTTGGGATTAAAAATGTTAACTGATCTTGAAGAAATGATTGAGGCAGGTGCGGCCATCCGTTCGCTCCGGATGAAATTTCCGGGAACTGAAAAGCTCTGGACGGATTGTTGTCAGCGCTTTTTTGTGTCAACATACGAAACAACATTGGCAGGTTGCAGGTTGTGAGCATGTTTTTTCAACCAATCCCCCACGCAGGAGTGCCTAAGTGGTTATTGATGTGAGTGGAATGATCCAAGCGGGCAGGCGACGCAAACCATTCGGTGCGTGTTTGTCTCTTCTTTGCGCAACGGTGTTGCTTTTTGCGGTTTGTCTCGTTCATGCCGCAGATGACCAGGCCTTGATCACCGAGCGCTGTCTGGGTTGTCACGGCATGGAAAAAAATTGCGAAGTCACCGTGAACGATCCAGAATGGTGGAAGGAAACGGTGCTGCGCATGGTTGAATACAAGAGCGATCTGCTGAGCGACATCGAGACCGACAGGATCGCTCTTTTCCTGGCCGATGAACGGAAGCGGTCAACGCTCTGTCCTTCGAATTGAAACCTTTGAAAAACCTGGAGGATGCTATGAAATACGTATTGGGATGCCTTTTTGCCGGTCTTCTTTTTGCTTCTGTGGCCGTGGCTTCCGGTGATCTGGGCGCCGAGCGCTATGAGAAGATGTGCAAGAGCTGTCATGGGGCCGATGGGTCCAATGCGGCCATGAGTCGGGCCCTCAAGGGGTTACCGGCCGAGGAAGTGAAGGCGGCTCTGATCGGCTACAAGGAGCAGACTTACGGTGGAAAGAAGAAAGGCATGATGGAACGCGTGGCCAAATCCCTCACCGAAGAGGATATCGAGGCGCTGGCCACACATATCGGCACTTTTTAAGGGCTGGACCGGAGCAACAAACCGGCTTGGGGCCCTGTCTCGCGAAACGCTGGCCGGTGTCTTTTTCTGGCGAGCATTCCATCAATCCTGAACCCAGAAACCAACGAGCCCTTCCTGTCTGGGAGGGCTCTCTCATGAGGCCCGGATGCGATCAGTCCTTCTCCTCTTTCTTTTTTTGGCCTGGCCGACATTGGCGATTGCGCAAAGCGCCGTGCACCGGGCTCATGATGCCGCGGCCGCAGTTACCGCTCATGACCACTCCACGACGGAGCAGGCCGAAGAGGCGCTGCATTCCGGCCACGGTGATGCCGGGCTCATGCCAATGGAACCTTTGTCCCAGGACCCCGCGCAGGCCACGCATTCAGGCCACGTGCAGCCCGAGGCAATGCCTGCCGATCATTCCGGGCACGGGACTATGGCTCCCCCGGCCGGGAACGTTCCTGCCGTGTCCGCACCCGAACCCGAGCATGTCCATCCCACGCCCGTGGCCGAAGCCTCGATCGGCGTGACGGAGAAGCTCGGAGAATTCATCGCCGCCGAGGCCCGATTTTTCGACGAGGACGGCAAGGCCGTGACCATGGGTGAGATCGTGGACAAGCCGACCATCGTCGTGCCCATTTATTTTTCCTGCCCCAATGTCTGCGCCATCATCCAGAGTTCCCTGACGGCGGTGCTGCCGGACGTGAAGCTTGAGCCCGGAGTCGATTTTCAGGTGGTCAGCGTCAGCTTCGACGACACGGACACGCCGGAACTGGCCGCCCGTCAGAAGCGCAACTACATGGCGGCCATGGACTTCAAGTATCCGGAAAACGGCTGGCGATTTCTGACCGGCGAAGAGGCCGACATCCGCGTGCTCATGGATTCCCTGGGGTTCGGCTTCAGGCGCGAGGGCAAGGATTTTCTGCATCCGGTGGTCATCATGGCCGTCTCGCCCAAGGGCAAGATCGTGCGCTATCTCTACGGCACGAAACCCCTGGCCTTCGATCTGACCATGGCCGCCACCGAGGCGGGCAAGGAGCAGATCGGTCTGTCCGTCAAGCGCGTGCTGGCCTACTGCTTTTCCTATGACCCCGAAGGCAAGCGCTACGCGTTCAATTTCATGAAGATAACTGGCACGGGCATCCTGTTCATACTGGTCGTTTTGCTCGTCTCGCTCATGCTTGCCGGCCGCAAGAAGCGAACTCCCCGAAATTAAGCACGTAAAAGAGGTTTTCACGCATGCATTCTCCCGGTGAAACCGTGCCCTTTCTGGACCCCTATCCGGGCCGAAGCGGCATCCTGTCCTGGATCTTCTCCACGGATCACAAGCGCATCGGCATGCTCTATCTGTGGTGCATACTGACCATGTTCGCGGTCGGCGTGGTGCTTGGCGTGCTCATGCGCCTGGAACTCATCGCGCCGGGGCGGGACATCATGGACGCCCAGACCTACAACGCCATGTTCACCCTGCATGGCGTGGTCATGATCTTTCTCTTCGTCATCCCCGGCATTCCGGCCGCCTTCGGCAACATCCTGCTCCCCCTGCAGATCGGGGCCGAGGATGTGTCCTTTCCGCGCCTGAACATCTTCTCCTGGTGGCTGTACCTGACCGGAGCCTGCCTGGCCGTGACCAGCCTCTTCACCGGCGGCGGCCCTCCGGACACGGGCTGGACCTTTTACGTGCCGTTCAGCGAGCGGACCACGACCAACGTCTCGCTGGCCGTGGTCGCGGTCTTCATTCTGGGCTTTTCGTCCATTCTGACCGGACTCAACTTCATCACCACCATCCACCGCCTGCGCGCTCCCCAAATGAGCTGGGGCAAGCTCCCGCTGTTCACCTGGTCGCTCTACGCAACGGCCTGGATTCAGTTGCTGGCCACGCCAGTGCTGGGCATCACCGTGGCCCTGGTCTTCATCGAGAGGTGGCTCGGCATCGGGCTCTTCGATCCCTCCAAAGGCGGGGACCCGCTCCTGTACCAGCATCTGTTCTGGATCTATTCGCATCCGGCCGTGTACATCATGATCGTTCCGGCCATGGGCGTTGTCTCCGAGATCATCCCCGCCTTCGCGCGCAAGTCCATCTTCGGCTACAAGGCCATCGCCATATCGAGCTTGGCCATCGCCTTCGCGGGTTCCCTGGTCTGGGCGCACCACATGTTCACCAGCGGCATGAGCGACACCGCCGTCATGGTCTTTTCCTTCCTGACCTTCGTGGTGGCCATCCCTTCGGCCATCAAGGTCTTCAACTGGGTGGCCACCCTGTACAAGGGCTCCATCTATCTGGATCCGCCGCTCATGTTCGCGCTCGGTTTCATCTTCCTCTTCTCGGCCGGAGGATTGACCGGGCTGGTGCTTGGTTCGGCGGGCACGGACATCCATGTTCACGACACCTATTTCGTGGTCGCACATTTTCACTATGTCATTTTCGGCGGCACGGGGTTCGGGCTCTTTGCGGCCATGCTCTTCTGGTTTCCGAAGTTCTTCGGGCGCATGTACGATCGCCGCATGGCCAACGTGAGCTGGTACCTGCTCATCGGCGGGTTCAACATGCTCTATTTTCCGATGTTCGTGATCGGCCTGCAGGGCATGCCTCGTCGTTATTACGACTATCTGCCCATGTACCACACCGGACAAATGGTCTCGACCATCGGCTCCTGGGTGCTTGTCGCAGGGCTCATCGTCTTGTTTTACAGTCTTTCCAGGTGTTTTTACGGGCCACGCACCGTGGGCAACAATCCCTGGGGAGCGGCCACTCTGGAATGGACCCTGCCGAGCCCGCCGCCGCACCTGACCTTCCTTGATCCGCCGGACGTGCCGCGCGGCCCCTATTCCTACGAGGGGGTGACGCGCGATGAGTGAGGCACACAAGGATTACGCCGGCGACAAGTTCGGGATGTGGCTTTTTCTGTTCACCGAGATCCTGCTCTTCGGTGGGTTCTTTCTGCTCTATTCGGTCTATCTGCACCGTTATCCGGCGGAGTTTCATGAAGGCGGGCTGCAACTGAGCCGCGTGTTCGGCACCCTCAACACGGTCGTGCTCATCACCTCCAGCCTGACCGTGGCCCTGGCCATTTCCGCCCTGCAGCAGGGCAGGAAGGCGCTCTCTCTGTGGCTCCTGAGCGCGACCATCGCTCTGGCCGGGGTTTTCATGGTCAACAAGTTCTTCGAATGGTCGGCCAAGATCGGACATGGCATCTATCCCGGTTCGCCGGAGATGGCGGCCGGGTCCGGCGGGGCGAACATCTTCTTCGGCCTCTACTACCTCATGACCGGAGCCCATGGCCTGCATGTGGTCATCGGCGCGGCGATCCTTGGTTTCTGCATGCTGCGCATATGGCAGGGCAGGGTCACGGCCGACGATTTCGGGCTGCTTGAGAACGGCGGCCTGTACTGGCATCTGGTCGATCTGGTCTGGATTTTCCTCTTTCCACTTTTTTACCTGATCAGTTGACATGACTACACAAAAACACATTCTGCCCTTTGCCCTGCTGACCAGGATCTGGCTGGTCCTCATGGCCCTGACCGGAGTCACGGTGGGCGTCGCGAGTTTCGACTTCGGCTATCTGAACGTTCTGGTGGCCATGACCGTGGCCTCGACCAAGGCGCTGCTGGTGATCTTTTTTTTCATGCACCTCAAATACGAGAACCGCACGCTCGGGGCCTTCGTGCTGCTGGTTTTCGTCATTCTGGCCATCTTCATCGGCTTCACCTTCTTTGATGTGGCGATGCGGCCGGAGGCAGGCTCATGATCCCTCCCATCACCAAGGTCGCGGCTCAGGTCGATCAGGTCTTCCTGCTGATTTTCGGGGTTTCGACCGCCATATTGATTGCCATCACGGCGCTCATGGTCTGGTTCGTCATCCGCTACCATCACACCCGTCATCCCAAGGCAGCGGACATTCGCGGCAACCTCCTGGCGGAGGTCGTCTGGACGGTCATCCCGAGCATCCTGGTCATGGGCATGTTCTACTACGGCTGGGCCAGCTTCAAGGCGCTGCGTTCCGTCCCTGCCGACGCCATGCGCGTGCAGGTCACGGCGCGCATGTGGTCCTGGGTGTTCGAATACGAGAACGGCAAGCGCGCCAGCACCCTCTATGTGCCCCTGGACCGGGCCGTGCGCCTGGACATGACCTCCGTGGACGTCATCCACAGCTTCTTCGTGCCCGCTTTCCGCATCAAGATGGACACCGTTCCCGGCATGCAGACCCATGCCTGGTTCCAGGCCCAGCGCGAGGGCAGCTACGACATCCTGTGCGCCGAATACTGCGGACTGCGGCATGCCAACATGCTGTCCACGGTCGAGGTCATGGGCCCTGACGCATTTCAAACCTGGTACGAAAGCTCGGCCAAGGGAGATGAGGCCGCCATTGGGCTTTTGGAGTCTTACGGCTGCACTGCCTGCCACTCCCTGGACGGATCGGAGGAAATGGGGCCGACGCTTCTGAACATCTATGGGGCGCAGCGGCGGGTCATCGACGCAAACGGCACGCGGGAGGCCTTCGTGGACGAGGCCTATCTGCGTCGCGCCATCATCGAGCCGGATGCGGAACTGGTGGAGGGCTTCGAGGGAATGCCTTCCTACAAGGAGGATATGCCGGACCAGGATCTGGATGCCATCATTAAATATCTGACGGGCGGAGCCAAGCGCGACCTTGATCGGGGCAGGCAGCTGATGGAGGCCGAAGGATGCCTGAGCTGCCATTCCACCGACGGATCGGAGATAGCCGGGCCGACGCTCAAGAACATCGTCGGGCGCGAGGTTGAATTGGGCGACGGTTCGCGGATGGCGGCCGATGATCAGTATTTGATCGAAGCCATCCTTGATCCGGAAAAATTCATTGTCGTCGGGTATGATCCCATCATGCCTTCCTACGAACATCTGACCGAAGACGAGCTGCAGGCCATGGTCGACTACATGCACGCCTTGAGCGAAAATCATGATTAGGGACATGCTGGCGCTGATACGGCCCGGAATATCCCTGGCAGTCGGGCTGTCGGCCCTGGCCGGGTATGTCATGGCTGCCGGGGCGTTGTCCGGCGGCGGCGGGCTTTTTGCCGGGACCTTTGTCCTGAGCGCGGCCGTATCGGTTCTGAACCAGATCCAGGAGCGCGGCCGCGATGCGCGCATGGAGCGGACCAGATCCCGGCCGCTGGCAAGCGGAAGGATGAGCGCGGGGCAGGGGAGCCTTCTGTTTTCCATCCTGCTTGCGCTGTCGGCCATGCTGCTTTGGCCTCTTCTTTCCTGGCGGGCCCTGCCTGTCCTGCTGGTGGTTCTTGGTCTGTACAATGGCCTCTACACCCTGATGAAGCCCGTCACGGGCTGGGCCATGATCCCCGGAGCGGCCTGCGGCGCGCTGCCTTTCTGGATCGGCTGGATGGCCGGGGGCGGGGGCCTGTTTGCCATCGAACCCGCCTATTTCTTCGCCCTGTATTTCGTTTGGCAGATGCCCCATTTCTGGATGCTTGCCGAAAGCAACGCCGATGACTACGCGGCCGCCGGCTTCCCGGTCCCGGCCAACAGTTTTTCCACTTTTTCCCGTCAGGCCATTCCCAGAATATGGACCCTGGCCCTGGCCATGCTCGGCGGCATGGCTCCGCTTTTCGGCCTCGCGACAGGTCTTGGGCAAGCCTACGCCCTGGCCACGGTCTGTCCTGCCTACGCGCTTTTGGCTGTTTTCGCTCGGGCCCGGGTGCTGCGTTTGGCGTCGGATGGTTTTCTGGCGGGGGTTGTGCTCATGATCGTGACGGAACGGCTGGTTTCGTGATTACGCATGCAGGACGCCGACTTTTTCAACTGGACACGGTTTGCCTTCGTTGATCGCATTTGCCAAGGAAAGGCTTTTTTCTGTCTGTTCCCTTGGGCTTGTCGTGCTGTCCGGAATTTTTTGTTTCCGCCGCAGCGAAAGACCTCAAGAATTTCTTGCGTGTCGCTCGGTTCGGACATGAGCACTCCGGGTATGATCGATGCACTGTCCCTGGCCGGTCTGAAACGAGAGAAGCCACGCAGGTTTTCCCTGCGTGGCTTCTCTCGCGTTTGAGTCCGGTAATCAGCAGGCGTGCTGCAGATTGGCGGCGGGTGCGAAACGCCACTTGTGCAGGCACGAACTGCCGCAGGAGTTGGAGCATTCGCATTCCTCGCCGACCACGACCACCGGCACGGAGCTTTGCTTGCTGACCGTGTCCGTCAGGGATCCGAGAATCTTGCGCGCCGAGGCATTGCCCTTGGTGCCCATGATGATCATGTCGCAGGCATGATCGCTTGCGGCCGTGATGATGGCGTCAGCTGTCGCGCCCTGTTCGACCACGATTTCAAACTCCACCCCGGCTTCTCTGCAACCATCCACGAAGATGGCGAAAATCTTGCCCATTTCTTCCAGATTCTTGCGGATGATTTGCTCGCGTCCATCGGGGCTGATGCGTCCGCTGATCAGGCCGTGGGCGTGAAAAAGGATAACTTTCGCTCCGCACTGTTTGGCCAGCGCGATGGCATAACGTTTGGCACGACGGCCGGCTTCGCTGTTGTTCACCGGAACCAGAAAAGTGTTGAACCCTGGCAATTTCATATGATTTTCCTCCCGAGGAAAGATTGAATTGGTTAATCAACCAATTTGTGCCATGGTTCACAAGGGAGCGTCAAGAAAATTTTCATGCGCATTGAAAAATTCCAGCAAGCGCGGATGGTTGAAGAGTTGCAATGAGTTCATGACAGCTTGGGTAGCGCTTTAGAAACGGGTAGGGCGTTTGCTGGGAATTCAAAAGTTTCAAGTGTGACGATTTTTTTGCGGATATGCCGAACATGTCGCAAATTGCTTCAAGTGCGCTTGCCATCGGCACGCGATGGGCCTAAAAAAGGAACGTTTTGCAATCAACCGATATTTAATTCTTGGAGGTGTACCGTGGAGAAGATTCTGATCGTGGGGTGCAAGAACACCATGGACGATGTCTGCATTGGCTGTTCACGCTGTCTGGTGGCTTTCAACAGAAGACAGGGTATCTTTGAAATCTACGAAGACACCGACGCCGAGATCGTCGGCATGGTTGGCTGCGGTGGCTGTCCTGCACCGGCTATCGTGACCAGGCTCATGCAGGTCAAGCTCTGGAACGCGCCCATGAACGAAAAACCCACGGTGATCCACATCGCGCCCTGCATAGCCGAGCAGTGTCCGTACAAGGAGGAGATCATCAAGAAAATCACGGCCAAGGCAGGTATCCGTGTCATCGAGGGAACACATCCCTACGTTCCCAAGGACATCTTCGCCTGATATCGCAAAAGAGCCGATGAAGCGCATGGTGCGGTCTCGGCTCTTTCGGACTACTGGCCTCTATTTATTTTTGAAAACGGATAATTACGGACATGCCGCGTCGGGCATCCTTATAAACGGCTAATTCATGACTCACCGGATGGTTTCATGACCGGATCGGGCAGCCTTGAAGACAATTCGCGCATGACCCCGCCTTATTGCGGTGGTCATGCTTTTTTTTGTCCGCACGTATTTCTCAACCTTTGCTTGAAGTAAACATTCCGCATCGGCAGTCTCTATGTCGAAATGAATGCGCCTCCGTTCAACTTGTGAGCGGAGGCTTTTTTTATGAAAAAAATTTTGCTCCTGATGATCTAAAAAAGAAAATGATCTGTGCCTGTCGCATATTTATTCATTTATGATTCGATTCAATGTAAATTCGAATTGTTTTATATCAATATTGGTGAAAATTAAATCTATATACGTATAAATATGTATCAAATTTGTTTATTTTATAATTACAAATAATTATATATGGCAATATTTATTATAAAATAATCGCATTGTATTCATTTTTATTGATAGTATTATGAAAAATTATTTCGTTTACCTTATGTGAACATTCCGGATTTCCAAAAAATACGCCAATTTTAAAAAATGTAGCCAGAAATTGGTCGCTGAGCGCCAATTTCTGATGGCCAGATACGGGGAAGTTTCATGAAGCATGTGCTGCGACGGTTCATATGTCTGACGCTGGCATTTTTGCTGGTATTCAATCCCATGGCGGCGGCCGCAGATGGCATCGTGGTTGATCAAAAGGCCCCGGCCGCCAATCAGCCGGCCGTGAGCGCGGCGCCCAACGGCGTGCCTCTGGTCGACATCGCAAGCCCGAACTCTGGGGGCCTCTCGCACAACATGTTCGACCAGTTCAACGTGGGCGGGCCCGGCGTGATCCTGAACAACAGCAAGAAGGCCGGGCGCACGCAACTGGGCGGGGTGGTGGCCAACAATCCAAAACTCGGCAAGGGCCCCGAAGCCCGGGTCATTCTGAACGAGGTCACGGGCAGCAGCCGCTCCCGTCTTGAGGGCTACACTGAAATCTTCGGCTATCCGGCCGACTACATTCTGGCCAATCCGAACGGCATCACGGTCAACGGCGGCGGGTTCATCAACACGCCCCGGGCCACGTTGACCACGGGCAAGCCCCGGTTTGACGACTACGGCGGTCTGAGCGCCCTGGATGTGCGTCAGGGCGATGTGCTTGTCGACGGCCTGGGGCTCAATGTTTCCAATCTCGACGCGTTCGACATCATCAGCCGCACGGCCAGGATCAACGCCGACGTGCACGCCGTGAAGCTGGGCATCAGCACCGGATACGGCAGCCATGACGTCGCAACGGGCCAATTTTCCGCCCTGGCCCCGGACGGTTCGGATGTTCCGGCGGTGGCGCTGGACTCCACGGCCCTTGGCGGCATGTATGCCGAGCGCATCATCCTTGTGGGCAATGAGAAGGGCGTAGGGGTGAACCTTGAAGGGGTCGCCCACGCCACCGACGAACTGGTCCTGACCGCCGATGGCAGGATACGCATCAAGGGGCGCGTTTCCTCGGACAATGATGTCCGGGTTGCCTCGACCGCTGACAGTGTGGAAATTTCCGGTTCGCTGGCGGCGGCGAAAATCGCGGAGGTCACGGCTTCAAAGGACGTGGTGCTCAAGTCGCAAGCAGGCACGCAGGCCTTGCTGTATGCCGATGATGCGCGGGTTTCTTCCGAGTCGCTGCACAATGTTGACGGCAGGATCGAGTCCGGCACGAATCTGGCCGTCGCAACGCGCTCCGGCATCACGAATGCGGGAGCCATTGTTTCCGGGGGCAACGCCGTTCTGAAAGCTGGCGGCACCGTTGGCAACACGGGGCAGATGCAGGCCAGGGGCAGCCTTGACGTCGAGGGCGCGCATGTCCTGAATTCGGGCCGGATGTTTTCCATCGAGGCGGTCAGGATTCATTCTGCGGGGGATATCGTCAATGCCGGTGGCGAGATTTCATCCAAAAAATCAAGCAGCCTGGAGACCACGGGAAATATATCAAACACCGGGGCCATCCGGACCGAAGGACAGGCATTCGTCAGCGCCGGGAGCCTGAACAATGAAGGCGGCCGCATCGAGGCCAAGGATGTCATGACCCTCGACGTAGCGGGGCACATGGCAAATTCGGGCACTATCGGCACGGACCTGGGCGCATTCATCAGCGCAGGCAGCCTTGGCAATGAGGGCGGCAGCATCCTGTCCCAGGGCGATCTTGATTTTGCGGTGGCGGGTGGTTTGGGCAATTCGGGGATTATTTATTCCGGAGGTTTCAGCCGGATTCGAGCTGGAAGCATGCGCAACGATTCTGCCGGTCAGGTGCTGGCCTTGGGTTCTCTGGCCCTGGATTTGGACGCCGAACTGGAGAATCTGGGTGTCCTGAATGCCGGGGAATCCCTTTTCGTGCAAGGCGGCGGCAGCGTCAGTAACAATGACGGCAGCATTCTGTCCCAGACAGGGATGGAGCTTGCGGCCCAAGGCGGCATCACGAATTCGGGCGACATCCAATCCGGCGGAACCGGCCTGTTTCGAGCAGGCAAAGCGCTGCTCAACGAGGGCGAAATCCTAGCTGTGAGCGACGCCGTCTTTGAAATCGGCGAAGATCTGGAAAATTCCGGTACCCTGCATTCCGGGGAGGGTTTGACCCTGACCTCCGCCAGCCTGGACAACAGCGGCCAGATCCTGGCCCAGGGCGACGGCGCGTTTTCCGTGCTTGGCGATCTGGTCAACACGAACTTTCTTTTCTCCGGCGGCACGGCCACGTTCAGCGTGGGCGGCATGCTGCATAACCTGAGGGGCCAGATTCTGTCTTTGGGCGACATGGTGCTGGAAGGTTTGAGCACCGGGAGTCGCATGCTCGAATTGAAGAACGATTCGGGCACCATCGAGACCCTGGAAGGCAGCATGTCCATCCGGGCCAAGGTGGTGAAAAACACCAATCTGGATTTTGCGCTGACGCCGGGAACGCAGGTCTTGAGCCGCAAGGGAGGGATTTATTCACAAGCAAGCGACAAATGGGATCAGGCCCAGGATCTCTATCGGATGTTGCCGGGTTCCAGTGCGGTTTCAAGCAAACGCAACGCTCTGATCATCACTCCGGCCGAATTGCGTGTTCTCGGATTTGGCCTTGATCGCAACGTGATCCCGCGTTCGGAACTGGATGCGGCCATTGCCGCCGCCGAGGCGCGTTTCGCGCTTTACGGCGGAACTTCCGGAGATATCGCGGCGGTCTCCAGCCTGAAGAGCCGGGTGGTCGGCCGGGGCATATACATGGCTGTCCAGCACTATAAGGACAGATCCAAGGTTGCCGCCTATCTTGAATCCATAACCCTAGATGAGGTCTCGGGTCTTGAAAGCGGCGCGAATATCGCGGCCGCCGTCAATCTGGATATCGAGGCCGATTCCTTCAGCAATCATGTCAGCCGGGTAGCCACTGCCAGCGGCGACATATCCATCGTTGCCGATTCCTTTGAAAATGCAGGCCAGGATATCTTTGAACACCGGACTATCGAGTGGGCCCGGGCGCATGCCAACGAACACAAGAGCCCGCGACTGGTTGTGGAGGGGCGTGGAACGGAGGTGGTCAGGACAGCGATCGACCATGCCTACGGCACCATAAGCGCGGGCGGCAAGGTTTCGATCAGCGCGGACCATGCCCTGAACGGCATTTCGGAAAATTCGGGGATGGCCTCCGGCGGGATCGG
>NZ_FORX01000030.1 GCF_900114115.1 Desulfomicrobium apsheronum
TCATGTTTTCCACTTCATTTCCGGGGCTCCGATGCCCCGGCCTCATTGAAGCGCCCACCCTTACGGTTAACTGATTTTAGCGCGCCCCGAAGTGTTTGATATGTGTTGTTTTCTTGAGCATGATGTGCCAGCAGATTGGCTGTGGCGTTGAATGGTGACATTATCCGGCGAGCACGCCTGGAGGTTGTGTGAAGAAGTTCTTGTTGTTTTTGATAGTTCTGGCCCTTGGCGCCTATGCGGGAGCCGCATACATGCTTGGGGGCCAGGCCCGGGAGCAGTATTTTTCAGCAGTTAAAGAATACGAGCGGTATGGATTTCTCTCGCTCTCAAATCAGCGCTACGAGCGTGGCTTCTTCACCTCCACGGCTCAGACCCTGGTTGAACTCAAGGTTCCCGGGACCCTGACCGATTCGAACGACGATGAGATCCTGCGTTTTGTCGTCGGTCATGTCCTGCATCATGGCCCCTTGACGGGCGAGGGCGGTAACATTTTCAGCAAGCCGGGGATCATGAGGATCACGAGCACTGTTGAACCTCTGGCTGCCGAAGGAGTGGGACAGACCCTTTTCACCCGGCTCCCCGAGCTGGCGCAAACCACTTCCGAGGTGCGTGTCGGTTTCGGCGGCGAGGTCTCGGGCGATGTGCTCATCCCCGCCATCGACAGGGACATGGACGGCGAGCATGTCACCTGGGGCGGCCTTGCCCTGAAGGGCGAATATCTCCCCACCACCCGCGCCCTGCGCGGCGAGCTGGCCATGCCGGGTCTGGCGCTGAAGACCGCGGACGGGAACATGGAACTTGATGCCCTGTCGTCGGATTTCGACATGATCGAGGTGCTGCCTTTTGTCTATGCAGGTCAGGCCACGGTGGGCGTTTCGGCCATGAACATCACTCCGGCGGAAGGGGACGCGATCACGGTGCGCGATCTGCGTGTATCCTCCAACAGCAGCTGTGACGGCGCCCTGTATCATTGCTCGCAGGTTGTCGGCCTTGAGAGCGTTGACGTAGGCGGAACGGCCTATGGCCCGGCCTCCTGCGAACTGACGGGCAGGAACATCGACGCGGTGGCTCTGAGCGAATTCCAGGCCGGCCTTCGTCAGCTCTACCACACTATGGCCGACACGGAGTCCGAGATGTTCTTCGACAGGGTCGGAGAACTTTATGCCGCTTTCTTTGCCAAGATGCTGACCGGAACGCCGGAACTGAACATGCCGCATTTGCGGGTGGCCACGCCCATGGGTGATTTCACGGGCGCCTTTTCCCTCAAGTTGCTGGCTCCGGGGGCCGAGGCCGCGCTGAATCCGCTCATGCTCCTGCAGCATCTTGAAGCCGCCGCGCAAATGGCCGTGCACGAGGAATTGCTCAAGGGCCTGCTGCGCATCGCTCTGGAAAACGAACAGACCGAGGGTGATCTCGATACCCTGGTGCAGCTGCGCTACGCAGAACAGATCGAGCCGCTGCTGGCGCGCAACCTGATCGTGCGCGAGGACGGCATCATCAAGACCCAGGCCATGTTCGCCAGCGGCAAGCTGACCGTGAACGGACAGGACATGCCCATCTTCTGACGGGCGGCCTGCCTCGAAACTTCTTCAAGGATGACCCATGTTCCGCTTCATTCATGCCGCAGACATCCACCTCGACAGCCCCCTGAGGGGCCTCGAATCCTACCCCGACGCCCCCGTGGAGCAGATCCGCGGGGCCGCGCGGCGGGCCTTCGATAATCTGGTCAGCCTCGCCATCGATGAGGGCGTGGCCTTTGTCCTGCTGGCCGGGGACCTCTTTGACGGCGACTGGAAGGACTACAACACCGGCCTGTACTTCACCCACCGCATGGGCCGCCTGCGCGAGGCGGGCATCCGGGTTTTCCTGGTTTCCGGCAACCATGACGCGGCCAGCTCCCTGACCCGCGCCCTCAGCCTGCCGGACAATGTGACTATTTTCTCCCACAAGAAACCGGAAACCAAGGTGCTCGATGAGCTGGGCGTGGCCATCCACGGCCAGAGCTTCGCCGGGCGCAGCGTGACCGAGGACCTGAGCCGCGCCTATCCGCAGGCTCTGCCCGGCCTGTGCAACATCGGCCTGCTGCACACCAGTCTGACCGGCCGCGCCGGGCACGAGCCCTACGCCCCGTGCACCCTGGAAGGCCTGGCCTCCAAGGGCTACGATTATTGGGCCCTGGGGCATGTGCACCAGGGCGAGGTCGTGCAGACCCATCAGTGGGTGGTCTTTTCCGGCAACATCCAGGCCCGGCACATCCGCGAAGCCGGGGCCAAGGGCTGTAGGCTCGTCACCGTCGAGGACGGGCGGATCACGGACGCGGAATTCCGGTGCCTCGACGTCTTGCGCTTTGCGCTCTGCCGGGTGGACCTTTCGCCGTGCGAGCGCATCGAAGCCGTGGCCGACCGCGTGCGCGAGGCCATGGAGTGTGAGCGGCGCGACGCCGAAGGCCGTCCCGTGGCGCTGCGGGTCGTGCTCGAGGGGCGCAGCGCCCTGCATGAACAGCTGCATCGCCTTGAGGAGCGCCTGCGTGATGACTTCCGCGTCATGGCCGCAGACCTGGGCGACGTGTGGCTCGAAAAGCTGCGTATCGCCACGAAACCCCTGGCTTCCGGCGGCGACGCACCGGATGCCGATTCCCCGCTGGGTGGCCTGGTGCAGGCCATCGCGCAGCTGCGCCTCGACTCGGTCCCGCTCACGGAAATGGTGCCCGAGTTCGAGGCCCTGCGCTCCAAGCTTCCCGCCGAGCTGCTGGGGGACGCCGATCCATTTGGCCCTGACGAGGAAGGGCTGGCCATGCTGCGCGACGAGGTTCGGGAGATGCTCATGGCCAGGCTGCAGGAGGGCGCATGAAGATTAAACGCCTGGAGTTCAAGGCCTACGGGCCGTTCAGCGACCGTGTGCTGGATTTCGATTCGGCCCTGCCCGGGCTGCACGTCGTCCACGGTCCCAACGAGGCGGGCAAATCAAGCGCCATGCGCGCGCTACAGGCCCTTTTTTACGGGTTCCCGCTCCGCACGGGCGACAATTTTCTGCACGCCTACGACCAGCTGCTGGTCGGGGGCTGCCTGCAGCGCGCCGACGGCGACGAGCTGTGTTTCTACCGGCGCAAGAAGAACAAGAATGACCTCTTCGACGCCCAGGACCAGCCCCTCCCCGCCGAGGCCCTCGCCCCGTACCTGCAGGGGCTGGGGCAGGACCTCTTTTCCAGCATGTACGGCATCAACCACGAGACCCTTGTCCAGGGAGGGCAGAGTATCCTCGACCAGGAAGGCGAGATCGGGCAGGCCCTGTTCTCGGCCGGAGCGGGCTTTGCGTCCCTTCGGGCCGTCATCGACGGCCTTGATCGCGAGGCCGACGGGCTGTTCCGGCCACGGGGCACCAGCCGGGAGATCAGCCTGGCCGTCGCGCATTACAAGGAGCTGCAGTCGCGCCTGCGCCAGGTCAGCCTGGGCAGCCAGGAGTGGACTAGGCACCGCCAGGCCCTGGCCCAGGCCGAGGAGGAGCTGCGCGTTTTGACCAGTCGGGGCCTTGAGCTGGAGCGCGAGATCCACCGGCTTGAGCGCCTGGGCCGGGCCTTGCCGTATCTGGGACGGCGAAATTTGGCGCTCGAAAAACTTCAAGCTATGGGCGAGGTTGTAATCCTGCCCGATGATTTCGGCGCCAGACGGCGGCAGTTGGATGAAGAGCGGCGTCTGGCCAAGGTCCGTCTGGAAGGCGCGCTGCAGCGGTTGGCCGAGCTAGAGGGCATGCAGGTTGCCGCCGGCCTGAACCAGGCGGTCCTCGACCATGCCGACGACATCGAGGATCTGCATCAGCGTCTGGGCGAGTACCGCAAGGGCCAGAAGGATTACCCCGGCCTCGAAGGCATGCGCGTGGCCTACAAGACCGAAGCGGCCCAGCTCCTGCGCCGCATCCGGCCGGACCTCGACGTCGGGCAGGCCGAGAGCCTGCGCCCGGGGCTGGCCAGGCGCAAGTCGGTCCAGACCCTTGGGCAGCGGCGCGAGGCTGTGCTGCAGGAGGTCCGCCAGGCCGAACAGCGCCTGCGCGAGCTGCAGCGCGAGCTTGAGGGCAGGAAGGCCGAACTGGCCGCCGCGGGTCCGGCCGCCGAGGCCGGGAACCTGATCCAGGCCCTGAATCTGGTGCTGAAAGCCGGTGATCTGGACGGCGAGCTGGAACGCCGCCGGGCGGACCTGCTGCGCGTCCGGGACGCCTGTCAGGCCGCCTTGCAGCGCCTCGGGCTGTGGGACGGAACCCTGGACGAGGTGGCGGGAGTCCGCCTGCCGCTGCCCGAGACCGTGAATGAATTTGAACAGGCGCTGCAAGTGATGGACGAGGAGCTGCGGCGGCACTCCGTCGAAGAGGAGCGCTTGAGCCAGGAGCTGGCCAACCTGAACCGGGAGTTGCGCGCCATCGAGCACGCTTCCGTGGTCCCGTCGGAGACCGAGCTGGCCGGCTGCCGCGCCCGCCGCGAACAGGGCTGGTCGCTGCTGCGCCGGTGCTGGCTCGACGGGGAGGACGTGACGGGCGAAAGCCTTCTCTATGCGCCTGAGCAGCCCCTGCCCGAGGCGTACGAAGAGAGCGTGGAGCTGGCCGACCAGACCGCCGACCGCATGTACCGCGAAGCGGACCGGGTGCAGAAGCACGGCCAGCTTCTGGCTGGGATCGAGGCCGCGAGCCGGAATCTGGACGAGTCGCGCCGCAGGTCGGAAATCTCGCGCCAGGCGCGTGAGGATCTTCTGGCGCGCTGGCGCAAGCAGTGGGCCGCAAGCTCGATCATCCCCCTTGGCCCGCGCGAGATGCGGGCCTGGCTGGGCAATTTCGAGGCCCTGCGCCTGCAGGTCGAGGAACTCGGCAGAATCGAGGCCGAGGTACGGGCCGGGCAGGCGCGGCAGCAGGAATTGCGGGCTGAGCTGCTGCGGGAGCTGGCGGCGGCGCAGGAGCAGCCGTCCGTACCCGGAACAGGGATCGAGCCGGTGGTGCGTCGGGCCCAGGCCGTGGTCGAGAGCCTGCGCGAAGCCAACTCCAGGCGCGAAGCCCTGGTCAGGTCGGTTCGCGAGCTGGAGGCGGCCCGGAGCAAGGCCGAGGCGGGCGTGCAGACCGCCCGCCTGAATCTGGACGAGTGGCGGCAGGCCTGGGAGGAGGCCCTCGGATTTCTTGGCCTGCCTGGCGGCGCGTCCCCGGACGAGGCCTCCGATTATGTGGAGACGGTGCAGGAGTGCCTGGCCAAGCTCCACGAAGAGGATGTGCTGCGCAAGCGCCTCAAGGGCATCGAGCGCGACGCGCGGGCCTTCGAGAACAGCGTGCGCGAGCTCGCCGCCCTGATCGCCCCGGACGAAAAGGAGCTCGATGCGGCGCTGACGGTGGGGCGGCTCAAGGGCCTTCTGGCCCAGGCCGTGCGGGACCAGGCTGTCTCCATGCGGCACGCCCAGGAAAAGGCCGCCCTGCACGAGACTTCCCGCGTCCTGCGCGAGGAGCTGCGGCTTTTGGACGAAGGCATGGCCGCCCTGCGTTTGCAGTCGCATTGCGCGGACGACGAGTGCATGGACGCGGCCGAGCGCCGTTTTGCCGAGTATGCCGAGGTGCGCCGGGAGCTGCACGAGGTTGAATCGACCCTGGCCGGCATGGCCGAGGGCGGCACCCTGCAGGATCTGGAGGCGCTGGCCGCCGGACAGGACGCCGATGCCCTGCCCGGCAGGATCGTGGCCCTGCGCGCGGAGCTCGATGAGGAGGTCAGGCCGCGGACCGGGCCTTTGGCGGAGCGAGTGGGCCAGGAAAAAAGCGAGCTGGCGCGCATGAACGGCGATGACGCCGCCGCGCGCATCGCCGAGGAGATGCAGGAGGTTCTGGCCCGCATCGCGCGCCTGACGGACAGCTTCATCCGGCTCAAGCTCGCCTCCCGGGTGCTGCGCGCAGAGATCGAGCGCTACCGGGCTGCCCACCAGGACCCGCTGCTGGCTATCGCCTCCGGCCTGTTCAAGGACCTGACCCTGGGCTCCTTCGCCGCGCTGCGGGCGGATATCGACGACGGCGACAGGCCCGTTCTCATGGGCGTGCGTTCAAACGGGTTTCTGGTGCGGGTCGAGGGCATGAGCTCCGGCACCAGGGATCAGCTCTACCTGGCCCTGCGCCTGGCCAGCCTGCAACTGCGTCTGCAGAGCACGGAGGCCATGCCCTTCATCGTCGACGACATCCTCATCAATTTCGACGAAGAGCGCGCCAGGGCCACCCTCGAAGTGTTCGCCGGCATGGCGGGCCTCAACCAGATCATCATGTTCACCCACCAGGCCCAGATCGCGGACATGGCACGGAAGATGGGGATGGAAGACCGGGTGTTCGTGCACGGGCTGTAGTTTAGAGAACGTGCGGAGGGGGCGTCGGGGTGCATCGGTGTTCCTGACAGATTCCGGACAAGAGGGCGGTGTATCAGCGCGGCCGCGTGTCGGACGGTCTCCGGCGAGGGCCGTCGAAACTCCCTCGCCGGTCTCGTAATGCTTCCCGGCCTTGAGTTTTGGTCATTGGGCGGCGCTTCGAATGTGACACTTTCTCACGCACCTGCAAAAAGTCGTGGATGAACCTGAGTGTCATTCCCGCGAAGGCGGGAATCTATTCTTTTCAGATACTTAGAAAGGCGTAAATCCTCTTCTTCAAGGGGATGACGACTTTTTGCAGTGACGTCACTTTCTTTGAGAATCCTTTCCCGGGCGTGATGGGGCTGTATCAGCGCGGCCGCGTGTCGGACGGTCTCCGGCGAGGGCCGTCGAAACTCCCTCGCCGGCCTCGTAATGCTTCCCGGCCTTGAGTTTTAGTCAATGGGCGGCGCTTCGAATGTGACACGGCCGGGAAGCAAACGATGCCTGACTCGGTCAGACAGTCGATGGCCCTCGCCGAAGACCGCCCGACCCGCTCGGACCGGGCGTTGGGCGGGACGGGGAAAGATCGAGCGTTGGGCGGGATGGGGGAAAGATCGGGCGTTGGGCAGGACGGGGGAAAGATCGGGCGTTGGGCGGGACGGGGGAAAGATCGGGCGTTGGGCGGGACGGGGGAAAGATCGGATTCGGGACGGTAGGCATCCGCCATATTCCGATTCCTGCTCCGAATGCCCGCGAAACCAACGTGTCATCCCCGCGCAGGCGGGGAACCATGCTTTCTGAACGCTACAAGCAGTTGCGGCCGGTCATTGCCCCTCCTCCCTGACCCGCATCCCGTCCGCGAGGGTGTCCGGCGGATGCAGGATGACCCGTTCGCCTTCTTTCAGCCCGTCCCGCACCTCGGCGGCCTGGCCGTTCTCGTGGCCGACCTCCACCGTACGCAACACCGCCTTGCTCCCCTCCAGCACAAAGGCCATCCATGCGTTCCCGCGTCTGAACAGGGCTCCGGTCGGCACCTGCAGCACCTTGTCCCCGCGCCAGGTGACGATCCTGGCCTGCACCCCGTAGCGGTCCCCCAGAAGCAGTCCCGGCGGCAGTTCGTCCATGAGCTCGGCCCGCACCTTGACCCGCTGTTCCTCCACGCCGATGGCCGAGACCTTGGTGAACCCCCCGGGCTCCACCACCGTCACCCTGGCCCGCAGCTCCCCCTGGCCGCCCCAGTGCGCGATGGCCGCCTCGGCCCCGGGCGTCACGGCCACGGCGTCGGTCGAGAGCAGTTCGATCTCGATCTCCAGATCGCGCGGGTCGCCGACCTCCATGATGGGCGTGGACGCAGCCACGGCGCGGGCGTTCTCCTCCATGACGGCCAGGACGTACCCGTCCACCGGGGCCAGGATGGGCACGACCTCGTCCTGGCCTGGCGCGGCGCCCCGGCTCAAGGCCGCCTGGGCCACGCGGGCTTCGTGTCCGGCCACCTGCAGGGCGAAGGTCGCCGCCTGCAGCTCCCGCTCCAGCACGCGCACCTGATTCTCCGCCCTGTCCCATTCCTGCCGGGCCACGGCGCCGCTTTTCAGCAGGACGTCCAGGCGCGCGAGGTCCGTGCGCGCCAGCTCCAGGCTCGTGGCCACGCGCTCGCGCTCGGCCCGGCGCACGCGCTCGGCGGCTACGGCCGCGTCCAGCCTGGCCTGCGCTTCGGCCCGGGAGCGCGGGTTCAGGAAGGTCGAGGCCTCGGGCGTCAGCACGGCCAGCACGGTCCGGCCCGCCAGGATCCGTGCCCCGGCGCGCAGCTCCACGCGTCGCAGGAAGCCCGCGGTGGGCGGGAAGACCACGTAGCGGCTGCGGATGCGCGTCTTGCCTTCCTCGGTCACGCTGACGGTCATGGGCGCGCTGGCCACCCGACCCGTCTGCACGGGCAGAGGCGCGGGCCAGAAGCCCGTGATCAGGAGGGCGGCCAGGGCGAGGCACAGAAGGACGAAAAGGAGGATGCGCCACGGACGGCGCCTGCGCGTAGTGTTCATTCGGGAGCCTTCAGTACGGCGAGGAGTTGCAGTTTTCTGATGCGGCGTCCGACCACGAGGAAGGACGCCATGGACGACGAGAGAACAATGAGTACGGCCGTGGCGTAAGCCCTGCCGGTCAGCACCAGCGGCATGCGCACGGACTCGGTGTTGGCCGTGAGGACCAGGACCCGCGCCATCTCGCTACCGATCACAAGCCCCGGCAGCAGGGCCACCAGGGTCAGGAAAATGAGTTCCGAGAGCAGGATCATGGTCGTTTCGATTTCGGAGAAGCCCAGCACGCGCAGGGTGGCCAGGTCGCGGGTGCGCTCGGACAGGGCGATGCGCGCCCCGTTGTAGACCACCCCGCAGGACACGATGACGGCGAAGCCGAAATAGACGGCCTGCACCACGCCCATCATATCGCCCATGGCCAGCTGGAAGCTCTCGCGGGCCGAGGAGGTGAAGACGGCCGATGCGATGGCCGGGGTGTCCGCCGTCGCGTCCAGAAACTCGCCCCGGTACGTGTTGTCCAGGGTCAGGTGCGCGCCGCTGATGACGCGCTCCTCGCCCATGAGCCGCCCCAGGGCGTAAAAGTCCATGTAGGCCCCGACCCCGGCGAAGTCCGTGATGGTCCCGGCCACGAAGGTCTCGAGCACCGGGCGTCGGCCTTCCTGGACCTCGATGCGCACCGGGTCCCCGGGCGCAAGCTCCAGCACCTCGGCCAGCTTCTGGGACAGGAGCAGGCCCGCCAGCGGCAGGTCCACGGCACGCCCTTTGTCGTCGAGGAGCAGGTTCAGGCGCGCGTCGGGCAGCCGTCCGGTCAGGCCGACGCGGCGCTGGCGCAGGCCGTTGACGATGCGTCCCTGCACCACGCGGAAGGGCTCGGCGAGCAGCACTCCCGGCATGGCCGCCAGGGCGTGCAGGGCGGACGGGGAGGCGGGTTCGATGAGCGATACGGTGGCGTCCTGGCGCTGGGCCAGCCGCCACTGGAAGTCCATGAGGTAGTCGATGCCGTCGCCCATGGCCCCGGGCACGATGGGGATGGCCGTGGCCATGGCCAGGCCCAGCGCCGTGAAGAAGGCCTGCCAGGGCCTGCGTTCCAGATTGCGCAGGGCCATGCGCTGGGTGGGCGAGAGCAGGCGCAAAAGGCCCATGCGCTCCAGGACGGACGGCTCGAAGCGCGCCGGAGGCTCGGGCCGCATGGCCTCGGCCGGGGGCAGTTTCACGGCCTGGCGCACGGCCCCGAGCACACCGATGAAGGACGCCCCGGCGCTGGCGGCCAACGCCAGCCCGAGAGCCCACCAGTCGGGACGGAAGGCGAGGTTCGGGAACTGGAAGAAGCGGCGGTAGATCTCCACCAGATTCTGCCCCATCCACAGGCCGACCACGGAGCCCAGCAGGGTGGCGGCCACGACGGCGGCCAGGGCGAATTGGAAATAGTGCAGCCCCACGTCCGCCGAGGAGTAGCCAAAGGCCTTGAGCTGGGCGATCTGCTCGCGCTGCAGGCGGACCAGTCGCGTCAGGGCCGCGCTGGTCATGAAGGCGGCGATGGACAGGAAAATGACCGGGAAGGCGATGGCGAACCCTTTGAGCATGGCGATGCGGTCGTCGATGAGCTTGGTCGAGACGTGCTCCGAGCGGTCGAAGGCTACCAGCGCGCCGTAAGGGGCCAGGATGCGGTCCAGGTCCTTCTTCACGGGACCGGTTTCGGCTCCGGGGGCAAGGGTCAGGATGACGCTGTTGAAGGCGCCCTTGAGGATGAAGGCGTCGGCCAGGGACCCTTCGCTCATCCAGAAGGTGCCGTAGCGGCGGTTGTCGGGCACGGTCTCGCCGGGCCGCGTCTCGTACACGTACTCCGGCGACATGCCGACGCCGACGATGCGCAGCGTAGTCCGCGCCCCGTAGATGGTGGCCTCCAGGGTGTGGCCGGGGACGAAGCCGTGGGCCTTGGCGAAGGGTTCGCTGACCACGACTTCGTCCGGGCTGTAGGGCTCGGGCAGGCGCCCCTGGCGCAGGTGCAGGCGGTTGACCTCCGTCTCCCGGCCGTCGGGCAGGGACAGGACCAGGCCGTCGGCGGGTTCGCGCAGGCCGGGCAGGTCCAGGGTCAGGGCGCCCCTGATGCGCGTCTCCAGGGACGCCACGCCGTCGATCTCCCGCAGGCGCGTCCCGATGGCGTTGGGGGCGCGCTTGAGGTCGCAGAAGACGTGGCCCAGGCGGTGGGAGGCGTAGTACTCGTCCCGGGCCGTCTCCAAAGACATGACCAGCCCGCGGGCCATGATCATGACCATCAGGCCGCAGGCCATGACCAGGGACACGGCGGCCATCTGCCCCTTCATGGACCACAGGTCGCGCAGGAGTTTGACGTTCAGGGCGCGCATGTCACCACTCCAGCTCTTCCGCCCGGCGGCGGGTCGCGTTGGCGCGGATGTCCGTGATGCGCCCGTCCGAGAGCAGGATGACGCGGTCGGCCATGTCCGCGATGGCCACGTTGTGGGTGATGACCACAGCCAGGGTGCCGAGCTCCGCGTTGATGCGCTCGATGGCCGAGAGCACGGTGATGCCCGTGCGCACGTCCAGGGCGCCCGTGGGCTCGTCGCACAGGAGCACGTCGGGGTTCTTGGCGATGGCGCGGGCGATGGCCACGCGCTGCTGCTCGCCGCCCGAGAGCTGGGACGGGAAGTGGTCCATGCGTCCGGACAGGCCGACCCGGTTCAGGGCCTCGGCCGGGTCCATGGGATCGTCGGCGATGTCGGTGATGAGGGCCACGTTCTCGCGGGCCGTGAGGCTGGGAATGAGGTTGTAGAACTGGAAGATGAAGCCGACGTTTTCGCGGCGGTAGGCGGTGAGGGTTGTTTCGTCGGCGCCGGTCAGGTCCTGCCCGCGGTAGGACAGGGATCCGCTGGTGGGGGTGTCGAGGCCGCCCAGGATGTTCAGCAGGGTCGATTTGCCGCTGCCGGACGCGCCGAGGAGCACGACCAGTTCGCCGGGAAAGAGGTCCAAGCTGACCCCGCCCAGGGCCCGCACCTCCACTGCCGCGCCGGGGTAATAGACCTTGGTCAGGTCCAGGGCGCGGATGAGGGGGGAGGGGGGAGGCGTGGTCATGGGGGGGCTCCGTGTTTTTTTGATGCGGTATTACTGAAGCATGAATGGGGGGTTGAGGTCAATTTTGCAGGGGGATGCGGAGGATGGTGGAAGAGTGGGTGCCCGGGGCGTCGCGTCACGCTTCGTTGCGGCAAGGACCGTCGAAACTCCTTCGCGGGCCTCGTAGGGTTTCCCCGTCGCGTGGCTGGACGGGAGGACGAGGCGGCGCGAGAGGCGACGGGGAAACCGACGATGCCTGGCTCAGTCAGACAGTCGACGGCCCTTCCCGGCGCAAAACAGACCGCTCGGGCTTGTGCAGGGGCGAGGCGGTTGAAGAGTCGGGGGGGGGAGAACATGGTGTTTGAGTGCGATGATTGTATATTTGGTTGTGATATCGATGGTTGAGTTGAGATTGGATGGAGGGAGGAGGGGTCCCGGGGCGTCGCGTCACGCTTTGTTGCGGCAAGGACCGCCGAAACTCCTTCGCGGGCCTCGTAGGGTTTCCCCGTCGCGTGGCGGGACGGGAGGACGAGGCGGCGCGAGAGGCGACGGGGAAGCCAACGATGCCTGGCTCAGTCAGACAGTCGACGGCCCTTGCCGCAACAAAGCGCGCCGCTCGGGCTTGCGCAGGGGCGGAGCGGTTGAAGAGTCGGGGAGTGAGAACGTGGGGACTGGGTGTGATGGCTGGGTATTTGATAGAAGTCTGCGCTCACCTCGGTGTCATCCCCGCGCAGGCGGGGATCCATCCGGCGGCATCAGGGAGACTATGCGTCGTGGTGGGTGCGTCATCCCCGCGCAGGCGGGGAGCCATCCGGCGGCATCCGGGAGACTATGCGTCGTGGTGGGTGCGTCATCCCCGCGCAGGCGGGGATCCATCCCCCGATTTTCAAGGTTCGTCAGTTCAAGGCGTGGATTCCCGCTTGCGCGGGAATGACGTGAGATGTGAGTCCGAAGTTGTCTTCGATTCACGAATGTCTCATCGAGGCGACAAGATGAGGAGCATGAAAGAAGCGCCCCCGGGCAGCCGGGGGCGTGGAAGGATTACTGCACGTGGCAGCTGTTGCAGGCCAGGGGGGCGTCGCTTGGGCCCTGGCGCTTGAGCTCGCGGTGGCAGCCGACGCAGCTTTTTTCCGTGTCCTTGGTGGTGTGGAAGGTCCGGTAGACCGAGGAAATTTCCGTCCGTTCCTTGATGTTGTCATGACAGCCTTCGGTCATGCAGCTTTCAATGGTATAGGTGTCAGGCACGGTATGATGGCACTGCTGACAGGCGATATCCATGTGCGAAGCATGATTGAAGGTCACATCCCCTTTTTTTGGCGTGTAGCCTTCAAACTGCTTGGGGCTCATGGTCACGCTCTCGGGGATCTCGAAAGTTTCGCTCAGGGCGATCGTGGCGCTGCCTAAGATCATCAGTCCTACCAGGGCCAGCGTACGAAGACGGTTCATCATTTCCTCCTTGAATGTTCCAGATCTGATCCCCATGCCCCTTTTCCTTCCCGTTGTGGGGGAAATAAAAGCGGGTCAGGGTGTCCCTCGGGTAAAGTTTTCTTTTATATTCTTAGCTTCTGGAGGGCAAGGACTCAAATGTGAACTTTGTCACGAAGCGGAAGCTCGCGCTCGGGTTTGCTACGATTGGCTGTTGCCAACAGTGAGGCGATGCTGTGAAGAGTCATTTTCGCGAAAGTTGGAATCCATTCTTTTCAGGTAGTTGAAAAGACATGAAAGGCCTTCTTCAAGAGGGTGTCGACGTGGTGCATTGGCTTAATGTGTCCCGCGGAAATGCAATTCTTCGTCTTGACAGGAGACGGGCGGCAAGTAGGACATTCCCCGTGCTTGGCGATCTTTTTTCGTCGTTCCGGGTTGCCTCCTCCGGATGATCACGGCGGAGTTCTTCAATTTTTCTTCAGGAGTCCCCATGGCAGACCCCCAGCCTTTAGAGCCTCTGGTGCAGATGGATATCGTCAAGGTCACGGCCGCCGGTTTCGCGCAAGAGACCGATGTCGTGGCCACGGAAGTGCCCGTGACCATCATGACCCGGGATACGGAAATCGCCACCCTGATGTGCACCCCCGAACATCTTGACGATCTGGCGCGTGGCTTTCTGCACACTTCGGGCTTACTGGCCCGGCCTGAGGATTTTCTGGGCTCCGAGGTCGATTCGGCCGTCTGGGCGGTGCGTGTCAGCCTTGCCTGTGAAGTGGACCCGGAGCAACTCTCCCGACGCACTTTCACTTCGGGCTGCGGCAAGGGGGTCATGTTCGCCAGTGCCCTGGAACTGGCCGGAAGCGGACCCATGCCTTCCGGGTTCACCCTCCCCGCCGGGCGCGTCCAGGAGCTTGCGAACTGGTTCCGCCGCTATTCGGACCTGCACCACGCCACGGGCGGCGTGCATACCGTGGCGCTGAGCGTGGACGGACAGGATCCGGAACTGATCCGCGACGACGTCGGACGTCACAACGCCGCCGACAAGGTCGTGGGCAGGGCCCTGGCCCTTGGCTTGGACCTGGGGCGCACGGTCATGATCACCTCGGGGCGCATTTCCTCGGAGATTGTACACAAAGGCAGAAGGGCAGGCATCTCCGTTCTTGTTTCCCTGGGCGCGCCGACTCACCAGGCCGTGCTGTTGGCGCGGGAAATGAACCTGACCCTGATCGGCTTCGCCCGCCAGAATCGCTTTTCCATTTTTTCGGCTCCGGAGCGAATTCTGTGAAACGCCGCGCAACCCGGTTCGTGGGCAAGCAGTGCGTGTTTGCGGCCGTTTTTTGGATTCTGCTCGTCTTCTCGACCGGATGCCTGACCCAGGATGAACGGCTGCTCGAACCCGCTGCCGCCGTCGACCTGATGAGCCAAAACACGAACAACCCCGATTTTGTCATTCTCGACGTGCGCACACCGGGGGAATTCGACCAGGGCTTTATCGAAGGCGCTGTACTGCTTGACTACCACTCCCCCAATTTTGGTGAGCGTTTCGCACAACTGGACCGCGACGCGACCATCTTCCTGTACTGCCGCAGCGGAAATCGCAGCTCGCACGTGCTGCGGATGGCCGACGAACTGGGATTCAGGCGCGTTTACGACCTGCGCGGCGGGATTCTGGCCTGGAAAGAGGCGGGACTGCCGCTGGTAAAAGGAGGAATGAAGATATCATCAGCTCCAGACAGTCCCGCTTCATGAACGAAGATGTCACTGCAAAAAGTCGTCATCCCCTTGAAGAAGGGGATCCATTCCTTTTCTACTGCCTGGAAGGAACACTGAATTTTTGGTCATCTCCTACAAGCTGATGATCTTGTCGGCCACCTGCTGGCTGGTGACCACGTCGAGCATGTTGGTGACCTGCCCGACCGCCTTTTGATCCATGAGCTTGAAGAATTCCAAGCAGGTGCCGCAGACCAGAATGGACACGCCCGCGGCCTCCAGTTTCTTGAGCGCCTCCACGGCCGGATTTGTTGCCGTGGCGAGTTTCACGGCCCCGTTGACCATGATGATGCGCCACAGCGTATCGCCAAGCTCCGGCAGGGTGTTCAGGAAATTGCCCATCAGCCTGGAACCCAGGGTGTCATCTCCCACACCCATGGTGTCTGCCGTGAGAAAGACCAGGATTTTGGACGCGTCGGGAGATTTCGCATTCTCCGGACCATCCTGCGGGGCCTGCGAGGCCTGCGGGGCCTGCGCGGCCTGCGGATCCTGTGAAGAAGCCTTGATGGTCCAAAGCGTGCCGTCCTTGCGCGTCTCGTCTATGCGCATGCCTTTGCTGGCCAGGTAGCGGCTGACGTTGTCCATGGCTGCCTCGTTGTCGACGATGACTTCCATCATTTTGGGCGTTTGCTCGTCCAGAAGGCGCTTGCAACGCAATACGGGGTTGGGGCATGGTTCGTTTTCGCAATTGAGAACTATGGGCATGGTGAGACTCCCTTTTTTTTGAGGATGATTGTCGTGCACCCGGGTTCCGGTCAAATCGTTTAAACCTATGCGTTTTTTATCTTTCCATCGAAAAATTCGATTCCATTCCGATTACATGAGGAGATACATGGTGCGGATTCCCGTTTCCCCCAGGTTGATTGGTGCCGTTTTGGCTTTTGTTGTGCGTCTGTGGCACTTGACCTTGCGTGTGGAGCGGATCAATACCGATGTCTTCACGGATCCGGAGCTGCGCGCCAAGCGTCCAGTGATCATGCTCTGGCACGATGAGATTTTTCCCCTTATTCCCGCCCATGCCGGTGAGCGCATGGCCTGTGTGGTCAGTCAGAGCAAGGACGGGGAGATCCTGACCCGGGTGCTGGAGAGTTTCGGTTTCATGACTGTGCGCGGTTCCAGTTCGCGCGGCGGCATGCGCGCCCTGATCGCCGCCAAGCGAGTCATGGACGAGCAGGGCGTAGGCATCATTTTCACCGTGGACGGACCGCGCGGACCGCGTCACAAGGTCAAGCCGGGGGCCTTGTTCCTGGCCAGGCACGCCGGTTCGCCCATCGTGCCGGTGCGGGCTGTCATGAGCCGGGCAAAGGTTTTTCATCGCGCCTGGGACAAATTTCAACTGCCGTGGCCGTTTTCCAGATGCACCATCATCTACGGCGATCCAGTTTTCCTGCCGGAGCCTTTGGATGATCCCGAAGAAATGCGGAAGCAGTGCGAACATCTTGAACAGATCATGAACTCTCTTGGAAAAAACCTGTGAGACACATAGCTTACAACGCTTTTTTGCCCCTGGGCACGTCATTGTCGCTGGAGCGGCTGCATGCCCTGGGAAACGGTATCGGCAAACTCATGTGGGCCGTCCTGCCTTCAAGGCGCAAGGAAACCACGGCCTGCATGCGCGATCGCCTCGGCCTTGGGGAAAGTGAGGCCAGAGAACTCGCCAAGGCCAGTTTTCGGCACAGCGCCTGCTCCTTTCTGGAGCTTTTTCACGCCCGCTACATGGATCATCGTTTTCTGGAGGAGCGCATCGAATACGAGAATCCGGATCTCTTCGAGCGCATGGGCGCAACGCTGCGTCCCGTCGTGGGAGTGACCGCGCATCTTGGATGCTGGGAGCTGCTGGGCGGCGTGCTCAAGCGCTTCAACACCAAGACCGATTGCCAGGTCGTGGCCCGGCTGCCCAAGGATGCCGCCCTGGCCGATCTGTTGATGCACATGCGCACTCAGAGCAAGATCCGGGTGCTCCCCCATCGCGAGGCCGCGACCGAAGCCCTGGGCAAACTGCGTCGCGGTGGGCTCTGCGCGTTTCTGGTCGATCACAATTGCAAGCGCGCCGAGGCGCAGTTTCTGCCCTTTCTGGGCAAGACTGCGGCGGTGAACAAGGGCCCGGCCATTCTGGCCCTGCGCGCCAAGGCCGAAGTCTGGCCTTTTTTCCTCATCCGCCTGCCGCAGGGGCGGTTTCGGGCCGTGACCCTGCCCTGCCTGGACACGGCCGTTCTTGAGGGCAGCAGGGCGGAGCGGATCGAGCAGATCTGCCGTTTTTACACCGGGGCCGTCGAACAGATGGTGCTGCGCTACCCGGAGCAATGGTTCTGGATGCATCGACGCTGGAAAACCCAGCCGTAAGCCAATGTCGGATTCAAAACGAGTCGAGGTGAACACATGCCCATGAACAGCCTTTTACATGCCGCCCGGGGCGAGGCCCCGGTGGATCTGCTGGTCCGGAACTGTCAGGTGGTCAACGTCCTCTCCGGGGAAATTCATCCCGGCAGCGTTGGCGTGAAGAATGGAGTGATTGTCGGATTTGGCGAATACGAGGCCTTTGATGTCGTCGATGCCTGCGGCCGTCACCTCTGCCCGGGCCTGATCGAGGGGCACATCCACATCGAGTCCACTCTGCTCGACCCTGTCCGGTTCGCGCAGGTGGCGGCTGCCCACGGCACGGCGGTGGTCGTCTGCGACCCGCACGAGCTGGCCAACGTCCTGGGACTGGACGGGATCAGGTGGCTCCTTGAGATTACCCGCGACCTGCCGCTTGATATCCGCTGCATGATGCCATCCTGCGTCCCGGCTACGCATCTGGAGACCGCGGGGGCGGTCATCACCGCCCAGGACATCGCGGCCATGTTCAAGGAATACCCGGACCGCATCCTGGGGCTGGCGGAGATGATGAACTATCCCGGCGTACTCTATCAGGACCCGCAGGTCATGGGGAAGCTCTTCGTGGCCGAGGGGCGCCCCATCGACGGGCACGCTCCAGGCCTGTCCGGCTTCGACCTCAACGCCTACGTCCTGGCCGGACCCGGCAGCGATCACGAGGCCTGTCATCTGGAGGAGGCCCAGGAAAAACTGCGCGCAGGCATGCACGTCATGATCCGCGAGGGCAGCTCCGAAAAGAACCTGTTCGACCTCCTGCCGCTCATCAACGACTTCAACAGCCAGAACTGCTCCCTGGTCACAGACGACCGCCACTGCGACGATCTGCTGCGTGACGGGCATCTGGATCACACCATCCGCCTGGCCGTGAGCCGGGGGCTTGCGCCCATGCGGGCCATCCAGATGGCCTCCATCAACACCGCCCGTTATTTCGGCCTGCGACACAGGGGAGCCGTGGCGCCGGGCTACCGGGCCGATTTTGTGCTGCTCGACGACCTTGAGTCCTTTTCCATTTTTCAGACCTACCTCGGCGGTCGGGCCATCAGTCCCCAGTCTTGGCGACCCGCCTCCACGGAACGTGTCGTGACCAAAAGCGTGCACCTGGACGAGGTGAAACCCTCCTGCCTCGACATGCCCGCTCCGGCCGACGGAAAGAAAGTTCGTGTCATCCGCACGATTCCGGGACAGATTGTGACCGGGATGGACATGGTCGAGCCTCTGGTCCGCGACGGCAAGATCATGGCTGATCCGGATGCCGACGTGGCCAAGCTGGCCGTCTTCGAAAGGCATCACGGCAGCGGCGGGGTGGGGCTCGGGCTGGTGCGGGGGCTCGGACTCAAAAGCGGCGCCATAGCCGGCACCGTGGCCCACGATTCCCATAACCTGATCGTGGCGGGCGTCTCGGACAGCGATATGATCCTGGCCGTGCGTGCCCTGGCCGACTGCGGCGGCGGATTTGTCTGCGTGCGCGACGGCTGGGTGCTCAATCTGGTGCCCCTGCCCCTGGCCGGACTGATGAGCGATCAGGACCCCGAAACCGTCGCGGCCGGGCTGGATCATCTGAACGCCAGTGCCCGGGAACTCGGCTGCCCGGAAAACATCAATCCTTTCATGCAGCTCTCCTTCCTCTCCCTGCCGGTCATTCCCCGTCTGCGCCTGACGGACAAGGGGCTGGTGGACGTGGAGGATTTTGCTTTCACCTCGTTATCTGAATAATTTCTTGCTGTTGTCGGCCGTGCCGATGTATTTTCAATCTGTTGTGATTTCACCTCTAAATGAATTTCGGAGCAAAAATGTGGTATCGCCTCAGCCTGACCTGGAAGGTGCTTTTGATCATCCTTTGTGGTCCCATCCTGCTGGCCGTCGTCATGGCCTATCTGCACATCAGCGATATCCAGGAGGCGGCGATCAATGGGCGACTGAAGGAAAGCCGGTCCGTGGTCATGATGGCCGAATCGGTGCGCGAGGACATGGCGCACAAGCACAAGGTCGGAGTGCTTCGGCCCCTCGACGAACTGAGTAGCGATCCTGCAAAGCTCCTTCAGGCCGTGCCCATCGTCACGTCCATGAACACGGCCGCAGCCAAGGCGGCCGAGGCCGGCTACGAATTCAGGGTTCCCAAGGAAAGCCCGCGCAATCCGAAAAATGCGCCAAACGCCCTGGAGAGGGAAGTCCTGGCCGAGTTCTCGCGCACGAATCTGGCCGAGAAAGTCATCGTCGAGAAGGATCGACTGCTCTATTTCAAGCCCATCCGCCTCTCCGAGGACTGCATGTATTGCCATGGCGATCCCAAGGGCGAAAAGGATCCGACGGGCGGCGTGAAGGAAGGCTGGAAGCCCGGCGAGGTTCACGGAGCGTTCGTCATCATCTCCTCCCTCAAGGAAGCGAACGAGGCCGTGACAATGGCCGCCCTCAGCGTGGGCGGATGGACTTTCGGCATCCTGATCATCCTGGGCGTGCTCGGCTGGTTGCTGGTCAGGGCCAGTCTCCTGAAACCGTTGCGATCCACGGGTGAATTTCTGAAGCGCATGGCTACGGGCGACATGAGCGGAGAGCTCAAGATCGACAGCGGCGATGAGCTGGGCCGGATGCAGATGGATCTGAACAACATGGCGTCCAGCCTGCGGGGCATCGTGACTGAGATCACCCAGCGGGCCAAGGTGCTCATGGGCTCCTCGGCGGAATTGGAGAAAATGTCCGACGGAATGCTCAAAAACGCGGAAGATTTGTCCATGAAGTCCAACACCGTGGCCACCGCCTCGGAAGAGATGAACGCGAACATGAACACCGTGGCCGCAGCCATGGAACAGGCCTCCGTGAACGTGGGCACCGTGGCTGCCGCAGCTGAGGAGATGAGTTCCACCATCAGCGAGATCGCCGGAACCACGGACAAGACCCGCGAGGTGACCATGCGGGCCGTGGACAAGGCCACCTCGGCCTCGGAACGTGTGGACAAGCTCGGAGTGGCGGCCAGGGAAATCGGCAAGGTCACCGAGGCCATCAACGCCATTTCGTCCCAGACCAACCTGCTGGCCCTGAACGCCACCATCGAGGCGGCCCGGGCAGGCGATGCCGGAAAGGGCTTCGCCGTCGTCGCCAACGAGATCAAGGAACTGGCCAACCAGACCGCCACGGCCACAGACGAGATCCGGCAGCGCATCGAAGGCATCCAGACCTCGACCTCCGCCACCGTGGAGGAGATCGCTCAGGTCATGGCGGTCATCGGTGAAGTGCGCGATTTCGTGTCCACCATCGCCGCCGCCGTGGAACAGCAGTCCGCCGCCACCAAGGAGATCGCCGAAAACGTCGGCCAGGCTTCCCTTGGCATCCAGGAAGTGAACGAAAACGTGTCCCAGGCCTCCATGGTCACTGGTGAAATCGCCAAGGACATCGTTCAGGTCAGCGACGCTTCCGGGCATATCTCGGGCAACAGCACCGAACTCAAGCAGAGTTCGGAGAACCTGTCCCTGTTGGCGGGAGCCCTGGAACAGCTGGTGAAGAAGTTCAAGCTTTAGGAGTTTTTTCTTCAGTGTTTGTGAAACGCGCCTTTCGGGGCGCGTTTTTTTTTGGGCTTTTTGTGGAGGATGAAGAGGGTGGGGGCAGGGCGGTCGCGATCCGGTCCGCCCCGGTCAAGACCCGCCGAAACTCTTTCGCGGGCCTCGTAATGCTGAGCCGTTGCGTGGTGGCGCGCGAGGTCGAGGCCGGACGTTTGGCAACGATTCAGCAAACGATGCCTGGCTCAATCAGACAGTCGGCGGGGCTTGACCGGGACGAACCGGACCGCTTGGTGCGGTGTGTCGGGCGGTTGTTGGTGGGGTTTGGAAGGGCGAATTGGTGGTGGAATTTTTTGGAGGATGAAGAGGGTGGGGGCAGGGCGGCCGCGATCCGGTCCGCCCCGGTCAAGACCCGCCGAAACTCTTTCGCGGGCCTCGTAATTCTGAACCGTTGCGTGGTGGCGCGCAAGGCCGTGGCCGGACGTTTGGCAACGATTCAGCAAACGATGCCTGGCTCAATCAGACAGTCGGCGCGCCTTGACCGGGACGAACCGGACCGCTTGGTGCGGTGTGTGGACGGTTTTTGGTGGGGTTTGGAAAGGCGGGTTGGTGGTGTGTGTAAGAGTAGCGGCGTAGTTTTGTTGTAAGTCCCTGTGGTTTTGTGTGTATTTGTCGTGGCGTGCAGACTGGTAAGAATTGGTAAAAAAAGGTTTGACATCTGATTAACTTTTGTTAATTATCCGGACATGAAATTTGATGAGTTCTTCCAGAGGGTGGCCAAGACCACCGGCATCTCCACCCAAAAGGAGCTGGCCGCGCTGCTTGGCATCGACCCTGCCGCCATCACCATGGCCAAGGGCAGAGGTGTGCCCAAATCCTGGGGATTGACCATCGCGGCCGCTTTCGGCGTAAATCCGGGTTGGCTCAAGACCGGGACAGGGCCCGTTTATCAGAATGAGCAGGCAAGCACCCTGCTCGTGCCCAAGGTCGCCGCAAGGGCCTGTGCCGGTGGCGGTTCTTTCGAACTGAGCGACAAGATCGTTGACGAGTTGCCCTTTGACCGTTCCTGGCTGAGCAAAAAGGGCAATCCCGGGCAGATGGTCGCCATGGAAGTCATCGGCGACAGCATGTCTCCGGAACTGGAACCGGGCGACAACATTCTTATCGACCAGAGCCAGAACCAGGTCGCGGACAACAACCTCTATGTCGTCGGCCTCGCGGACAGCATCCAGGTCAAGCGCATTCAGGTCCGCCCCGGGCTGGTGGTTCTGTTCAGCACCAATCAGCGCTATTCGCCGGTCACCCTGCAAGGCGACGAGATCGACACCTTGAGAGTCATTGGCCGTGTTTTGTGGAGCAGCCGGGCTTACGCCTAGAAATTTTTTTGCCGGGCTGATTAACAAAAGTTAATTCTCAATAAATGGGAGGCCTTCCATGCAACAGCGATTTTGTGAATGTGGACATCCGGTTCTGGTGGCGTACGTGATCACGAAAAATGGAATTCTGCACGTGTACCGGGTCAATGCGCGTTTCGGTTCCCCGATGCGCTGCCCGTCGTGCGGGAAGCATCTGGATATAAACGAATTGAGGTAGGACAGAGCTGGCCTTGAAGGGTTTGGCGGACTGGACTCCGGTTTACGAACGAGTCCTCTGGGAGCCTGTGAAGAGGGCAAGAAAAAAGGAGCAAACAGTGTTTGCTCCTTTGTTTCTCAAGTGGTGCGCCCGGCATGATTCGAACATGCGACCTACTGATTCGTAGTCGCAAAAATGCCTTTTCACGACCTTTCACGAACCCTCACATAATTACGCCTTAACCCTTGACACGCCTTGCTTAAAAGAGCATTTGATTATCACGAACTTTCACGAATAAACACCCCCTTTCATGCAAAAAACTGGGAGAGAACTGGGAGAGAGTATGGCCGTCAAGTGGATTCCGACAGGTGAAAAGGGCATCAGGTATTACGAACACCCTACCCGGAAGCATGGCGTGGGCAGGGACAGGTATTTTTCTATTCGCTACACCCTAGGCGGCAAGACCAGGGAAGAGGGTCTTGGCTGGTGGTCCGAAGGCTGGAACCTCGAACGGGCCATTGCCGAGCGATCCAAGTTGAAGGAAGCGCACAGGACGGGGCAAGGCCCTGCTACGCTGGAAGAGAAGCGCGAACAGGCGACCCAGGCCAAGGCCGACGCCGAACGCCAGCGGAAGCTGGAAGAGTCCAGGAACGTGACCCTTGCCGACTACTGGCCGGTTTATCTGACCGTCGCCAAGCTGCTCAAGGCCGACCAGAAAAAAGAGACCTCGTGGACGGCTGAAGAGGGCCTGTTTGAGCATTGGCTGAAGCCGGTTTTGGGTGACGTGATGATCAAGGATATCGACGCTGACCAGTGGGATCGGCTTATGGGCGTGCTGGTGGACGCGGGCCTTGCTCCCAGAACTCGACAATACGCGGCGCTCGTGCTCAGGCAGGTTTTGAGCTTCGCCTATTCCCGCAAGCTGGTCCCCAGTCCCCCGCCCCAAGCCCGTGACGTTGGGGCGACCTTAGGCAAAGGTGGCAATCGCAGGACGCGAGTTTTGACCGGCCAGGAGTTGCAAGAGATCCTCTCCATTCTGTCCGAACGCGACCAGAACGCCTACGCGATCACATTGTTCGCCGCCATGACTGGGTGCAGGTTTGGCGAGGCCGCCGGGCTGGAATGGAAGGACGTTGACCTGGGCGCGGGTGAGGCCCTGTTCAGGAACACGAAGAACGGGACAGACCGGACCATTCCCTTGCCAGACAACCTGGTGGCCTTTCTGAGCGACCTACGCAGTCAGGGCCGCCTTGCCGGGCCTGTGTTCCTGAACGGTGCCGGGAAGCCCTACACGCAACCGCCACAACCATTCCGGGACACCGTGGCGGACTTGGGCTTGAACGAAGGCCGGGGCAAGCGTGACCGCGTTTGTTTTCATACGCTGAGGCACACGGCGGCAACGCGGCTTGCCAAGGCTGGCACGTCAATGCCTGACCTGCAAAAACTTTGCGGGTGGTCCTCCCCGGTCATGGCCTTGAGGTATGCCAAGGGCGAGACCGACACCATGCGCAGGGCCTTGGGCGGACTGAGCGACGAACTTTTCAAACCTTCCCGCGTGGTCAACTTGAAGGGCGAATAATGGTTGACGGCTCAAGCGTCACCGGGTAACAGGTGAACCATGACAGGCGCAACACGACAAGCAAGGCTTCGAGAGAGACGGAAGGATCTTCATCGGCTGGATCTGTGGATCAGCCCCGAATCGGCGGAAATGCTCAAGGCCCTTTGCAGGCGTTACGGCATGACGCAAGGGCCTATGATTGAGAAGCTGGTACGCGAGAAGGCCGCGAAGGAAGGCGATATTTCCGAGTCCTGACATGGATCATGGACTCAAAACAAAAGCGGCCCGGACAGGTGCTACCAACACCGGCCAGGGCCTACCACAACGAACCGATAGGAGGTTCATCATGGGTACGGCACAAGTATTGAACGGCATTGAGAAAGGCAAGGTTTGCGTTGAAACCGAACTGGTCATGGTCATTGGTCAACTCTCTTGGTTCGCCAACGTCTTGGAGGACCACGACGACAATTTGAGCGAGGCCCTCGTGCTCCGTGGCATGATTCGACAACTCGAAGCCCTTGTGGACCCTATCGCTCAGATGCGGCTGGAGGTGCGGTCATGACAATCAACGAACTGCGCATGAACCTTGCCCAGGCCGAACTTCAGGCCGTCCACGCATCCCTCACAGCCATGGCGGGCCATATCGCCCATTGGACACCCGAACGAGTGACGGCGGACCCGGAGGCGGCCCATGCGGGCCTGGACCTTGTTTCCAGATCCGTTCAGTTCATCAGCGAACGTGTTGACCTGGCCATGGATATGGTCAAGCCCGAGAAGCCGCAGGAATAGCCCATTCTTTCCAGGGCCTAGGACCGGATTTGCTACCCGGCCCGAAAAGCGCATGACCTGCCCCGGTTGCGCCTGGCCCTGGATTTATTACCGGGGCGAGGGGCAGCATGAGCGCAAAGCAGAAAGGGCAGTCCTGGCCCGCGTTCTACACGGACACCTTCGAGATTGAGCACGTTATCGAGATTTTGGGTAACAACGCAAGGGCCGGAGACCTTGAAGGCTTCAAACTGCTAATTCGCCGTGAGGTGGCCGTGTTGCAGGGACAACTTGCAGCGTGGGGCGAAGACTTCAGCCTTCTTTTTGAGGCAGAAAACACAAGCGACATTCTTCATGCAATGGAGTTCTACGAATCAAAGCCGTTCGTGCGTCCATTCTCAAATGCTTTGGCCGCGTGTTTTTCCGTGTTGGACTGGTGGGAAGACCTTAGCGAAGAGGACGTCGAAGGTTTCTTGAAAGAGCTGGACGTTAATTTGAGATATGCACTACTGAGCGAGCTTGAAGAGCTGTCCTATGTGGAAGC
>NZ_FORX01000031.1 GCF_900114115.1 Desulfomicrobium apsheronum
GTGCATCTGATCAACCCGATCGCCATGGAAAAGGGTCTTCGCTTCGCTATCCGCGAAGGTGGACGTACCGTTGGCGCTGGTGTTGTTTCCGAAATTGTGGAGTAAATAATGCGCATCAATATTCTTCTTGCTTGTGGTGATTGCAAGCGTAGAAACTACGCTACTCAGAAAAACAAAAAGAACACGACTACCAAGCTTGAATTGAGCAAGTTCTGTCCTTTTTGTGGAAAGCACACGAAGCATCGCGAATCTAAATAGTGTAATGCGGATGCTGCCTACGCAGCATCTGCATTGAAAATTTCCCTCACGCAGGCCAGTAGCTCTAACGGTAGAGCGTCGGACTCCAAATCCGAGGGCTGGGGGTTCGAATCCCTCCTGGCCTGCCATACATTTACTAGCGATGGACATAATGAAAAAGAATGCCGAAGCAGAATTGCAAAAACAAGGAATCATGCAGAAGTTTACTGATCTGCGTGTATTCTTTGACCAAGCAAAAGTGGAACTGAAGAAAGTTGTTTGGCCTGACAAGCAGGAAACCATCAGTACCAGTTCGGCGGTTTTGTTGTTGGTAGTCGTAATGGCACTCTTTCTTGGCGTTGTGGATTTGGTGCTGACCAAAATCATTGCAGCCGTTCTGTCCTAAGGCGAGGCCATCATGAGCGACGAACCTAAGGCGCGCTGGTATATAATTCACACATATTCGGGATTTGAACAGCGGGTGGAGCAGACGATCAGAGAAATGATCCGTACAGGACAGGCCAAGGGCCTGGTCGAAGACGTGATTGTTCCGACGGAAAAAGTGGTTGAGCTGATCAAGGGACAAAAGCGCACCTCCACGCGCAAGTTTTATCCCGGCTATGCAATGGTCAAAATGGTGTTCACGGACGATTCATGGCACATGATTCAGTCCATTCCGAAAGTAACCGGCTTCATTGGCGGAAAAAGCCGACCGGTCCCGCTTACGGACAAGGAAGCGCAGAGAATTCTGGCGACAATCGAAACCAGGAAAGAACAGCCCAGGCCAAAATTTCATTTTGAACGTGGTGACGACGTCCGCGTAATTGACGGTCCTTTTGCAAATTTCAATGCCACTGTTGAAGATGTGAATTACGATAAAGGCAAATTGCGTGTCTCGGTATCTATTTTCGGAAGACAAACGCCGGTTGAGCTGGACTTTGTTCAGGTGACCAAAGGCTGATAATTTTTAGATATGAGGTGGTGTTATGGCCAAAAAAATTAATGCAATAATCAAACTGCAACTTCCCGCAGGAGCTGCGAACCCTTCACCCCCGGTTGGTCCTGCCTTGGGTCAACATGGTGTGAATATCATGGAGTTTTGCAAGGCGTACAACGCCAAGACGCTCAATGATAAGGGTACGATCATTCCGGTTGAGATCACGGTCTTTTCCGACCGTTCTTTCACCTTCATCACTAAGACTCCTCCGGCTGCAGTGCTTTTGGTCAAGGCTGCCAAGCTGCAAAAGGGATCTGGTGAGCCCAATAAGAAAAAGGTTGGGAAGGTGAGCATGGCTCAAATCGAGGAAATTGCGAAGATCAAGATGCCCGACCTTTCGGCTTATGATCTGAATGCCGCATGCAAGACCATCATGGGCACTGCACGCAGCATGGGAATTGAAGTGGAATAAGGGAGTAAGCGAGCTATGCCCAAGCACGGAAAAAAATTTCAGAAAGTATGTGAGTCCATTGACGGTCTCAAGATGTACGATGTGGCTGAAGCTGTCGAGTTGGTTCTCAAGAGCTCGTATGCCAAGTTTGATGAGACCGTCGATATCGCGGTAAATCTTGGAGTCAATCCCAAGTATTCCGATCAGATGGTTCGCGGTGCGGTGTCCATGCCTCACGGCCTGGGAAAGACGGTTCGCGTTGTTGCCTTCTGTAAGGGCGAGAACGAGGAAAAGGCCCGCAGCGCCGGTGCCATTGACGCAGGCGGAGACGAACTCGTCGAAAAGATCAAGGGCGGCTGGCTCGATTTCGACAAGGCCGTGGCGACCCCTGATATGATGGGACACGTCGGCAAGATCGGCAAGATCCTTGGACCCCGCGGTCTGATGCCCAACGCCAAGACCGGTACCGTCACCGTCGACCTTGAAAATGCCATCCAGGAACTGCTTGCGGGCAAAGTCGAATTTCGTGTCGACAAAGCCGGCGTTGTGCATGCCCCTATCGGCAAGGTCTCCTTTGGCTCCGAGAAACTGCTCGGCAACCTGCGCACCGTAGTCGATGCGCTGATCAAGCTCAAACCCTCCACCGCCAAGGGTACGTATGTGAAGGCAGTGTCCCTGTCCTCCACCATGGGACCGGGCGTCAAGGTTGACGCTGCTTCCCTGCGCAAAGCGGGTGAATAAGTTTCAAAACAAGTAGATGAGTCAGAGAATGCAGGTGGATCTTCCTTAATATCCTGCTGAGACTGCTTTGGCTCAGTCTGCCTAGCTATAGAGAGGTATGTGGTGAATAGGGCAGAAAAAGCAAAAATCATCGATGGCCTGAAAGAGAGGGCTGACAAGGCGAGCATCGCCATTGTCACGGATTTCCATGGGCTCAAAGTGGCAGAGCTTACTCCCTTGCGTGCAAAATTGCATGAGGTGGGGTGCGACTATCAGGTCGTGAAGAATACTCTGGCACGGAAAGCTTTCATGGAAGGACCGCATGTGGTACTCAATGACCATTTGAAGTACAACTGCGCCGTGGCTTTCGGTTATGACGACCCTGTCGTCGCTGCAAAGGTCCTGGTTGAGTTTGCAAAGAAGAACGACAAGTTTTCCGTGCGTTATGCCAGTCTTGAAGGCAAGTTCCTGGAAGAGGCTTCCATAAAGGCCCTTTCCGAGTTGCCCGGACGTGAACAGCTGCTTGCATCTGTTCTGGGTACGATGAACGCGGTTCCGCAGAATTTCGTTTCTCTCTTTGCCAATGTTGTTAGAGGCATGGTCAATGTACTGACCGCTCTCAAAGACAAAAAAGAAGTATGAGCCAAAGCTAATATTTAGGAGGATAAAATGTCTGATATCACCAAAGAACAGGTTGTCGAATTTATTGCTAACATGACTGTGTTGGAACTCTCCGTCTTCATCAAGGAACTCGAAGAGAAGTTCGGCGTATCCGCCGCAGCTCCCGTTGCCGCTTTTGCCGCTGCTCCTGCCGCTGCTGCCGAAGCCGCTGAAGAAGAGAAGACCGAATTCGATGTCGTCCTGACCGAAGCCGGCGCCAACAAGATTGGTGTCATCAAGGTTGTGCGCGCTCTGACCAGCCTGGGTCTGAAAGAAGCCAAGGCCAAAGTCGACGAGACTCCTTCCGTGATCCTTGAAGCCGCTGCAAAGGACGCCGCCAACGACGCCAAGAAGCAGCTTGAAGAAGCTGGTGCAAAGGTTGAAATTAAGTAGTTTTTTGCTTTCTGTTTGACTTTTCGTAAAGAGTGTAAGGGGAAAAAAACCTCTTACACTCTTTACGCCTTTTTGTGTAACACCACGCCTTAAGCGTCAGCATATGCGACTGAGTGATTTTTCACCATAGCTTCTCTCCCTTTGGTCCCAGAACGCTTTGCCTGCCCAGCAACATCCCATTTCCTGAGGGGAAACGATGAACAAACTGATCAAGAAATTCGGACGAATTAAAGATTCCATTGATATCCCTCATCTTTTAAGCCTTCAGCTTGATTCGTATAATAAATTTCTGCAGACCGACGTTCCTGCGAGCATGCGCACGGATATCGGTCTTGAAGGCGTTTTTCGTTCTGTTTTTCCGATTCATGATTTCAATAAGACGGCCACCCTGGAATACGTCAGCTACGATATCGGCAAGCCAAAATACGATGTCGATGAATGCATCGCCAAGGGTTTAACCTTCGAAGCTCCCTTGCGGATTAAGGTTCGTCTTGCCGTGTACGACGTCGATGAGACGTCAGGCAGTCGCACCATCCACGACATCAAGGAGCAAGACATATATTTCGGAACGATCCCTCTCATTACCCAGAAGGGAACGTTTTTGATCAATGGCACCGAGCGCGTCATTGTCAACCAGCTGCAGCGTTCGCCCGGCATCATTTTCGAGCATGATTCGGGCAAGACTCATTCCAGCCGCAAAATCCTGTACAGCTGCCGCATTATTCCCATGCGCGGATCCTGGCTGGATTTTGATTTCGATCACAAAGACATCCTGTATGTGCGCATAGATCGCCGCCGCAAAATGCCCGCCACGATTTTGCTCAAGGCCATGGGCATGACCAGCGAGGATATCCTCGACTACTATTACGCCAAGGAGAACTTTCGCCTGGAGGGAACCTCCGTCCTGCGTCGCGTCGAAGATTACAACTTTCGCAAGGAACTGGCCCATGCCGATGTAGTCACTCCTGACGGAACGGTGATTGTTGCTGCCGGGAAAGCCCTGACCAAGGGCATGTGGAAGCGGATGATCAAGGCCGGAATCGAGTATTACGAGGTTCGCCCCGATACGCTTGAGACGGAATATGCAGCCAAGGATATTGTCGACCCCGCTACCGGCGAGGTCATCCTGCGCGCTGGGGATCCCTTTGTCGCCAGCGCCGTGGAGAAATGTCTCGCTGCCGGCATTACCGAACTCGGTGCGATCTTTTCCTCGGGTGCCGAGGCGTCGGCATGTTTGCGCGACACCCTGGCCATGGACAAGTGCGAGGATTTGGAGAGCGCGCAGATTGACATTTACAAACGTCTGCGCCCCAGCTCTCCGCCCACGGCCGAAATTTCCGCCAGCTTCTTCGACAACCTGTTCAGGAATGCGGATTATTACGATCTTTCGCCAGTTGGACGCTACAAGCTTAATTCCCGTCTGAACCTGAATTTGCCCATCGATCACCGTACATTGTCCAATGACGACATCTTCCGGTCGGTCAAGAAGCTCATTCAGCTCAAGGATTCGCACGGTCCTGCGGATGACATCGACCACCTCGGCAACCGTCGCGTGCGTCCCGTCGGTGAGTTGGTGGAGAATCAGTACCGCATCGGACTGGTGCGCATGGAACGCGCCATCAAGGAGCGCATGAGCCTGCAGGAAGTAGCCACGCTCATGCCCCACGATCTGGTCAATCCCAAGCCGGTCACTGCGGTGCTGAAGGAATTTTTCGGCACGTCGCAGCTTTCCCAGTTCATGGACCAGACCAATCCCCTGTCCGAGGTTACACACAAGCGCCGACTGTCTGCTCTTGGACCCGGCGGTCTTACGCGTGAGCGCGCAGGATTCGAGGTACGCGACGTCCATCTGAGCCATTACGGCCGCATCTGCCCCATTGAAACTCCCGAAGGTCCGAACATCGGCCTGATCGTCTCCTTGACCACGCACGGACTGGTGAACGACTACGGCTTCATCGAGACGCCTTACCGGGTGGTCAAGGATGGGTTCGTCTCCGACGAGATCCAGTACATGGAGGCTTCCACCGAGAGCGGACACATCATTGCCCAGGCCAACGCCCTGTTTGGCGATGACCGTCAGTTCATCAACGCTCAGGTCGAGGCCCGGGTCGAGGGCGAGTTCGCCATCGTTCTCCGCGAGGAAGTGACGCTCATGGATATTTCTCCTGGGCAGATTGTTTCCATTTCTTCCGCGCTGATCCCCTTCCTGGAGCATGATGACGCAAACCGTGCGCTCATGGGCTCCAACATGCAGCGCCAGTCGGTTCCACTTCTGGTGACCGAGGAGCCTCTTGTCGGCACCGGCATCGAGGGCAAGGTCGCCCAGGATTCCGGAAGCTGCCTCCTGGCCGAGGGTGACGGCGAAATCATGTACGTGGACGCGGACCGGGTAATCGTCTCCTATACCGACGATCTGTACCCGGAAGCCGGCGGTGTTCGTTTTTATGAAGTCCAGAAATACCATAAGTCCAACCAGAACAGTTGCTTCGGCCAGAAACCCCGGGTTCAGATCGGGGACAAGGTCAAGAAAGGAGCGGTCCTGGCGGATGGACCGGCCATCCATAACGGAGAGCTGGCGCTGGGCAAGAACCTGCTTGTGGCCTTCATGCCCTGGTGCGGTTACAACTACGAAGACTCCATCCTGATTTCGGAGCGGGTTGTGAAGGAGGATGTCTACACCTCCATCCACATCGAGGAATTTGACGTATTCGCCCGCGATACAAAGCTCGGGCCGGAGGAAGTCACCCGCGACATTCCCAACGTCGGTGAAGAAATGCTGCGCAATCTCGACGAGAGCGGCATCATTCGCATCGGAGCACGGGTAAAGCCGGACGACATCCTGGTCGGTAAGATCACGCCCAAGGGCGAGACGCAGCTGACCCCGGAAGAGCGGCTGCTGCGAGCCATCTTCGGAGACAAGGCCCGCGACGTGAAGAACACCTCTCTCAAGGTACCGCCGGGAATCGAGGGCACGGTAATCGACGTCAAGGTTTTCAACCGTCGGTCCGGAGACAAGGACGAGCGAACGCATTTGATTGAGAATTACGAGCTTGAGCGCATCGACGTGCGCGAGAGACAGCATGCCGCTGCCCTGACCGAGACCACCCGGCGCAAGATTTGGGAAGTCTGCAAGGGCAAGAGCGTAGCCAAGACCATCATGGGCAAGCGCAAGGGCGAAGTGCTTCTTGAAGCCAACCAGCCCATCAAGGAAGATGTTTTTGCAGAAATTCCGCTGAAGAAGCTTGTGGGCGCATTCGCGGCCAAGGACGTTAACGAGGCCGTGAAGGTGCAGCTCGATTATTTCGACCTTCAGCTCAAGTTCGTCAAGGACGTCTATGAAAGCAAGCGCGGCAAGGTCACCGAGGGCGACGATCTGCCTCCGGGTGTCATCAAGATGGCCAAGGTCTATGTGGCCGTGAAACGCAAGCTCAATGTCGGCGACAAAATGGCCGGCCGTCACGGCAACAAGGGTGTTGTCTCCAACATCCTGCCGGAAGAGGACATGCCTTTCTTTGCCGACGGCACATCCATGGACGTTGTTCTGAATCCTCTGGGCGTGCCATCGCGAATGAACATCGGCCAGATCATGGAAACCCATCTGGGCTGGGCGGCCAAGTCGCTCGGCCAGCAGATCGCGGCCATGGTTGAGGAAGGCGTGGCCAAGGTCCGTAGCGAGATCAAGGACATTTTTGATTCTCCCGACACCTCGGCGCTGCTTGATACCATGACCGATGACGAGGTGATTGAAGCTGCCCGGGATCTCAATCGCGGCATTATCATGAAAACTCCCGTTTTTGACGGCGCCGATGAGAGTGAAATCTGGGCGCTGCTCAAGAGAGCCGGCCTGCCCGAAGACGGAAAGGCGCTGCTTTTTGACGGTCGCACCGGAGTGCCTTTCCATAACAAGGTCACTGTCGGTTATATGTATTATTTGAAGTTGCACCACCTGGTTGACGAGAAAATTCATGCCCGTTCCACGGGTCCCTACTCCCTGGTCACTCAGCAGCCCCTCGGCGGCAAGGCCCAGTTTGGCGGACAGCGTCTTGGTGAAATGGAAGTCTGGGCACTGGAAGCATATGGCGCCGCCTATCTGCTGCAGGAGTTTTTGACGGTCAAATCCGATGATGTGAACGGTCGTGTGAAGATGTATGAAAAGATTGTGAAGGGATCCAATTTCCTCGAAAGCGGAATGCCCGAATCATTCAACGTATTGGTCAAGGAAATGATGGCGCTGGGTCTTGAAGTCACCCTCGTGGAAGACGACAAGAAGCGCCCGAGGAAGAGATGATCCCTCGGCAAGACCGGCCACAGCATTGCAATTCGACCAAAGCAAGAGGAATACACGATGAGTCTTGATGATCTTTTTACACAACGGGGCAGTGCATCCAGCTCTTTCAATAGCCAGAATCTCAAAGCGATCGGAATCAACGTCGCTTCTCCGGAGAAGATTCGCGAATGGTCTTTCGGTGAAGTAAAAAAACCCGAAACGATTAACTATCGTACATTCAAGCCGGAGCGGGACGGCCTTTTCTGTGCCAAGATCTTTGGCCCGGTAAAGGATTACGAGTGCAACTGCGGTAAGTACAAGCGCATGAAGCACCGCGGCATTGTCTGCGAAAAGTGCGGCGTCGAAGTAATCGCCTCCAAGGTCAGACGTGAGAGAATGGGGCATATTGAACTTGCCGCTCCGGTCGCTCATATCTGGTTCTTGAAGTCCCTTCCGTCCAAGATCGGCACCTTGCTTGATATGACCATGGCCGATCTGGAAAAAGTGCTTTATTTTGATTCATATATAATTCTGGATCCGGGCGAGACGACCTTGCTGAAGAAGCAGGTCATTTCCGAGGAACAGTATTTCCAGATTCTCGATCACTATGACGACAACGCCATAACGGTCGGAATGGGCGCCGAATCCATCAAGATCCTGCTTCAGGAAATTGATTTGGCGAGCCTGCGCGTGGAATTGCGCGAAGAATCCCAGTCCACCCGCTCCCAGACCAAGAAAAAGAAGTTGGCCAAGCGGTTGAAAATCGTCGAGGCGTTCCTGGAATCCGGGAACAAGCCCGAATGGATGGTCATGGACGTGATCCCGATCATTCCGCCCGAGCTGCGCCCCCTGGTTCCGCTCGACGGCGGCCGGTTCGCCACGTCGGACCTGAACGATCTGTATCGCCGGGTCATCAACCGTAACAATCGTTTGAAGCGGCTCTTGGAGCTTGGCGCTCCGGACATCATCATCCGCAATGAAAAGCGCATGTTGCAGGAGTCCGTGGACGCCCTGTTCGACAACGGCCGTCGCGGTCGCGCCATAACCGGGACCAACGGTCGTCCGCTCAAATCCTTGTCCGACATGATCAAGGGTAAGCAGGGCCGTTTCCGTCAGAATCTTCTCGGCAAACGCGTCGACTATTCCGGTCGTTCCGTCATCGTTGTCGGGCCGTATCTGAAACTTCATCAGTGCGGTTTGCCCAAGAAGATGGCTCTGGAACTCTTCAAGCCCTTCATCTACTCCAAGCTTGAGGAACGGGGTTATGCCAGTACCATCAAGAGTGCGAAGAAGATGGTCGAGCGCGAGGAGATCGCCGTATGGGATATCCTCGAAGAGGTCGTGCGTGAATACCCCATTCTGCTGAACCGCGCACCGACACTGCATCGTCTTGGCATCCAGGCCTTTGAACCGATTCTGGTCGAAGGAAAGGCGATACGTTTGCACCCGCTGGTGTGTACGGCGTTCAACGCCGACTTTGACGGTGACCAGATGGCCGTGCATGTGCCTCTGTCGGTTGAGGCCCAGATCGAATGCCGCGTGCTCATGATGTCCACGAACAACATTCTGTCCCCGGCTAACGGTTCTCCGATCATCGTGCCTTCGCAGGATATCGTTCTCGGTCTGTACTTCCTGACCGTGGAGCGTCCTTTCGAGCGCGGCGAGGGCATGATCTTCGCCGATCCCGATGAGGTCATCTGCGCCTTTGACGCAAACCACGTGGAGCTGCATGCCCGGATCAAGGTCCGCATCGACGGTGCATTGGTCGAGACCACTCCCGGACGAATCATCATCCGCGAGATCGTTCCGACGGAAGTGCCTTTCGAGGTCTACAACCGCGAGATGAGCAAGAAGGTCATCGGCAGACTCGTGGGCGAAGCCTACCGTCTTGCCGGCACCAAGGCCACGGTCATTCTGTGCGACAAGCTCAAGGACTTGGGTTTTGAGTATTCGACCCAGGCCGGAATCACCGTCGGCGTGAAGGATCTGACCATCCCGCCGGCCAAATCCGGTATCCTGGATCGTTCGCACACCGAAGTTTCGGATATCGAGCAGCAGTACCGCGAGGGTATCATCACCCGCACGGAAAAATACAACAAGGTCGTTGACGTCTGGACCAAGGCGACCAATGACGTGGCCGACGCCATGATGCGGGAGCTCAAGTACGACACCGTGCCCAACCCGAAGCAGGATGACTCCCCGCATGTCAAACATGCGCTTCGCTGGGAGGTTTCCAAGCTCAAGGAAGAGCGCTGCAACAGCTTCAACTCGGTGTTCATGATGGCCAACTCCGGCGCCCGAGGCAATCAGGACCAGATGCGCCAGCTGGCCGGCATGCGTGGTCTGATGGCCAAGCCCTCCGGTGAAATCATCGAGACGCCCATCACGTCGTCCTTCCGTGAAGGGTTGACCATTCTGCAGTACTTCACGTCTACGCACGGAGCACGCAAGGGTCTCGCCGACACCGCGCTCAAGACAGCGAACTCGGGCTACCTGACACGCCGTCTGGTCGACGTAGTTCAGGATGTCATCGTCAGCGAGCACGACTGCAAGACGGTTGATGGCATCGAGCTCACGCACGTCACCAAGAGCGGTGAAATCACCGTGCGCCTGAGTGAGCGTGTTCTTGGCCGGACAGCCATGTACGATATTCTTGATCCTGAAACCGGCGAGGTTTTCATCCCTGCCAATGCCATGATCAATGAGGAATTTGTCGCCGAGATCGAACGGCGCAACATCTCGACCATCACCATCCGTTCCGCGCTGACCTGCAAGGCCAAGCACGGAGTGTGCGCTCTGTGTTATGGTCGCGACCTGGCGCGAGGCCATCTGGTCAACGTCGGTGAGGCTGTCGGCATCATCGCCGCCCAGTCCATCGGCGAGCCTGGAACGCAGTTGACCATGAGAACATTCCACATCGGTGGTACCGCCTCCAAGGAAATCGAGCAGAGCAGGTATGAGGCTCTGAACAAGGGACGGGTCGTTCTCTCTCGTGTGCGGACGGTTACAAATAACCGTGGGGAGCGCATGGTTCTCGGCAAGAGTGGCCAGCTGCGCATTGTCGATGACCAGGGCGTCGAGCGTGAAAAATACGCGTTGCCTTCCGGCGCGAAGCTCTATTTTGAGAACGGTGCCGAGGTCAAAAAAGGCGATCGCCTTGCTGAATGGGATCCGTTCAACGAGCCCTTCGTCACGGATGTCGAGGGTGTTGTCCATTTCACGGACATCATCGAAGGCCGCACCGCTCAGGAACGCATAGACGAAGCCACGGGCAAGTCGACTTTGACGGTCATTGAATTCAGGTCGTCGAGCTTCCGTCCAGGTATCTCCATTTGCGATGAGAATGGCGTCTGCAAGACCAAGCCGGACACGGGTACCCAGACTTCCTATGCGCTGCCGGTTGGCGCCATCGTCATGGTCAACGACGGTGATGTGGTACAGCCGGGCGACATCATCGCACGTAAGCCGCGTGAAACCATGAAGACAAAGGACATCGTCGGTGGTTTGCCGCGCGTTGCCGAACTCTTCGAGGTGCGCAAGCCCAAGGATCAGGCGATTCTGTCCGAAATCGACGGTATCGTCAGCTTTGGCCCCGACTCCAAAGGCAAGCGCAAGCTTATTGTCGAGCCGGAAGTGGGAGACGCCCGCGTCTACCTCATTCCCAAAGGCAAGCATATCAGTGTTGGTGAAGGTGACTTCGTGGAGAGCGGAGAGTTGCTGACCGAGGGCACCCCGGATCTCCACGATCTGCTCAAGGTCAAGGGCGAAAAATACCTGGCCTTTTACCTGGTCGAAGGCGTGCAGGACGTGTACCGTTTCCAGGGCGTTTACATCAATGACAAGCACATCGAGATCATCGTCCGTCAGATGCTCAAGAAATTGCTGGTCATCGACCCGGGCGAGACAGGTTTGCTCATGGGCGAACAGGTCGACAAGGCCAAGTTTGCCAACATCAACGCCAAGTGCGTAGGCACCGGGATGCACCCGGCGACTGCCGAACCGCTGGTGCTCGGAATCACGCAGGCATCCTTGTCCACGGAATCGTTCATCTCCGCAGCGTCCTTCCAGGAGACGACAAAGGTGCTGACCGAAGCCGCGCTGATAGGTAAAAAGGATTATCTCTACGGCCTCAAGGAAAATGTCATTGTCGGCAGATTGGTCAACGCCGGAACGGGGTTCAGATCTTATATCGAAAACGGAATTGTGGTTCCGGATCAGCCTGAAAGCCCAGACAAATTCCTGGAAGATTTAGAGAAAGATCCGTTTTTCATGGGACAATAACTTTTTATTGTCTCGGCACTTGAGTTGACAGGGGAGGGGAGTTCAATTATGAACCCCCTTCTCAAAATGTTTATTAATGGAGTTTGAAATGCCCACAATTAATCAGTTGGTCCGTAAAGCGCGGGTCCTCCAGGTGAAAGGCACAAAAAGAGCTGCGTTGCAGGGTTGCCCTCAGCGTCGTGGAGTTTGCGTGCGCGTGTATACCACAACGCCCAAGAAGCCGAACTCCGCTCTTCGAAAAGTGGCCAGAGTGCGTCTGACCAATGGAATTGAAGTGACTTCGTACATTCCCGGTGAAGGGCACAACCTGCAGGAGCACTCCGTGGTCATGATCCTCGGCGGCCGTGTCAAGGATTTGCCCGGTGTCCGCTACAAGATTATCAGAGGTACGTTGGATGCGGCCGGTGTTCAGGATCGCCGGAAGAGCCGCTCCAAGTACGGAGCCAAACGTCCTAAATAGGTACAAGGAGATTGACGTATGCCTCGCAAGGGAGCCACGCCAAAGCGTGAAGTGCTGCCGGATCCGAAGTACGGAAGCCGGGTGGTCACAAAATTTGTGAACCAGATGATGTATGACGGCAAGAAAAGCGTTGCCGAAACGATATTCTATGATGCCATTGAAGAACTTGGAAAGCGCACCGACAGCGAGCCGCTCAGAGCATTCGAGCAGCTCATTGAAAAGGTAAAGCCGCAGATGGAAGTGAAATCCCGTCGTGTCGGTGGCGCAACCTATCAGGTTCCCATGGAAGTCCGCCCGGCACGACAGGAAGCCTTGGCTATCCGTTGGCTGGTCAACTATGCCCGTTCTCGCGGAGAGAAAGGCATGGTTTTGCGTTTGGCGGCTGAATTTCTGGATGCTTATAACGATCGCGGTGGTGCCATCAAGAAGCGTGAGGACACCCATCGAATGGCAGAAGCCAACAAAGCTTTTGCTCATTACCGCTGGTAAAAGAGGTTCTTTCCGTGTCTAAACGTGTTCCCATAAAAGATCAGCGCAATATCGGTATCATGGCCCACATCGATGCGGGCAAGACCACGACTACCGAACGTATTTTATATTATACAGGTGTTTCTCACAAACTTGGAGAAGTTCATGATGGCCAGGCGACCATGGACTGGATGGAGCAGGAGCAGGAGCGTGGCATCACGATCACCTCTGCTGCGACAACCTGTTACTGGCGTAATTGCCGCATCAACATCATTGATACTCCCGGCCACGTGGATTTCACCGTTGAAGTAGAGCGTTCGCTGCGCGTGCTTGATGGCGCTGTTGCTGTTTTTTGCGCTGTTGGTGGAGTCGAGCCGCAGTCCGAGACTGTATGGCGGCAGGCGGACAGATACCGGGTTCCCCGGATCGCCTTTGTAAACAAGATGGACCGCTCGGGAGCTGATTTCTACCGAGTTGTCGACATGATCAAGGATCGTCTCAAGGCGAAGCCTGTTCCGCTGCACCTGCCCATCGGCGCAGAGGAGAACTTTTTGGGGCAGATCGACCTCGTTCGCAAGGTCGCTCTCTATTATGACGTTGATTCCAAGGGCGAAACGATTGTCGAGCGCGAGATCCCGGCTGAAATGCTGGATCAGGCTGATGAATGGCGCATGAATCTTGTCGAGGCTATCGCCGAGGAAGATGAGACCCTGCTTGAAAAGTATTTGGGCGGAGAAGAGCTCTTGCCTGAAGAAATCATGGCGGGAATTCGTTCCGCTACCATCGGCATGAAAATTTGCCCGGTGATTTGCGGTTCAGCGTTCAAGAACAAGGGCGTTCAGGCACTGCTTGATTGCGTTGTGGATTATCTGCCTTCCCCGGTAGAGGTCCCGGCCATGGTTGGAGTCGATCCTGACACCAAGGAAGAGATTCTTTGCGAGTGTTCCGATGATCTGCCGCTCAGCGCCTTGGCGTTCAAGCTCATGGCTGATCCTTTTTTTGGGCACCTGACCTTCCTGAGAGTATATTCCGGCGTGCTTGTTACCGGTTCGACGGTTCTGAATGCCGCCTCAGGCAAAAAGGAACGTGTAGGCCGTTTGCTGAAGATGCACGCGAACAAACGTGAAGACATCAAGGAAGCCTATGCGGGTGACATCGTTGCCGCAGTCGGTCTGAAACAGACCAGCACGGGTGAAACTCTGTGCGATCTCAAGCGGGCAATCCTGCTTGAATCAATGGATTTTCCCGAGCCTGTCATCGAAGTGGCGATCGAACCCAAGACCAAGACCGACAGGGATGCCCTTGGGCAGGCCCTGCAGAAGCTGGTCAAGGAAGACCCCTCGTTCCGTGTCAAGACGAATGAAGAAACCGGACAGACGCTTATCGCCGGAATGGGTGAATTGCACCTTGAGATCATTGTTGACCGCCTCACTCGTGAGTTCAAGGTCGACGCCAACGTTGGCAAGCCTCAGGTTGCCTATCGTGAAACCATTTCCAAGCCGGCGGAAAAAGATCTCAAGTACGCCAAGCAGTCTGGCGGTCGTGGTCAGTATGCGCATATTGTCATCAAGGTCACGCCCCAGGAACCTGGTGGCGGTTATGAATTCGTGAACGGCATCGTGGGCGGCGTAATCCCCAAGGAATACATCCCCGCTGTTGACAAGGGCATCCGCGATGCTCTGCTCAACGGTGTTCTAGCCGGTTTTCCCATGGTCGATCTCAAGGTCGAATTGGTTCACGGCTCGTATCATGAAGTTGATTCTTCCGAGCAGGCTTTCTACATTGCCGGTTCCATGGCTGTGAAAGAAGCGTGTCATAAAGCGGCCGCAGTGCTACTTGAGCCGATTATGTTTGTGGAAGTACTGACTCCGGACGACTATATGGGCGATGTCATGGGCGACCTCAATGGGCGTCGTGGTCGGATCGTCAGTCTTGAAATGCGACACGGGATGCAGATCATCCGCGCAAACGTGCCGCTAAGTAGCATGTTTGGTTATGCAACGGATCTGCGCTCAAAAACTCAAGGTCGTGCGACATACACTATGTTGTTTGATCATTATGATCGCGTCCCTGCAAGTCTTGCTGAAGAATTGACCAAGAAATGAGAATGGAGATGAAGAATGGCCAAGCAAAAATTTGAAAGAAAAAAGCCGCACGTCAATATCGGTACGATCGGTCATATCGACCATGGCAAGACCACGTTGACCGCCGCGATCACCAAGATCGCGAGCCTCAAGGGCGGTGGATCCTTTGTAGCGTTCGATGAGATCGACAAGGCTCCCGAAGAAAAGGAACGCGGTATCACCATTGCCACCGCGCACGTCGAGTACGAGACCTCCAAGCGTCACTACGCTCACGTGGATTGCCCCGGTCACGCCGACTACATCAAAAACATGATCACCGGCGCGGCCCAGATGGACGGCGCGATCATCGTTGTCGCCGCCACCGACGGTCCCATGCCCCAGACTCGTGAGCACATCCTGCTCGCTCGTCAGGTCGGCGTTCCCTATGTCGTGGTTTT
>NZ_FORX01000032.1 GCF_900114115.1 Desulfomicrobium apsheronum
TTCGTGGCGCGCCCGGCATGATTCGAACATGCGACCTACTGATTCGTAGTCAGGCACTCTATCCAACTGAGCTACGGGCGCGTCGAGAAGTCGGTTACTATGGACAAGAGGCTTCATCGTCAAGCAGTTTTTTCCCGAATTTCATTTTTTTTCTTTCCCCCCTCCCAGGCATGCGTTCCAAATGTCATTTTCCCGCCGCCGCCTTGACAAGGCCGGGGGAGTGCCCAACTTGAATGCTTTATTCACGCGCCATCAATGAGCGCACCCCATAAGGAAGAAATCATGCAGGAAATGCGCGGAACAACTATTCTGGCGGTCAAGGACGACAAGGGCGTGTCCGTGGCCGGCGACGGTCAGGTCACGCTTGGGCAGGCCATCGCCATCAAGCACGGAGCCCGCAAGGTCCGACGTCTGTACCGTGACCGCATCGTATGCGGTTTTGCCGGGTCCACGGCCGACGCCTTCACGCTGTTCGAAAAATTTGAAGCAAAACTTGAAGAATTTGGTGGAAATCTGGTCCGTGCCAGTGTGGAGCTGGCCAAGGACTGGCGCAGCGACAAGTATTTGCGTCGTCTTGAGGCCATGCTGCTGGTGGCCGATGCCGAGAATATCCTCATGCTCAGCGGCACCGGGGATGTCATCGAACCTGACGACGGAGTGGCCGCCATCGGCTCCGGCGGGGCCTACGCCATGTCTGCGGCCCGCGCATTGCGCCGCCATACGGACCTTCCGGCCGAGGACATCGTGCGCAAGTCCATGGCCATCGCGGCCGAGATCTGCGTGTACACCAACGACCACATCATCTTTGAAACCGTGACCAGGAACTCCTGATGAATACATTGACCCCCCGTGAGATCGTGTCCGAGCTGGACAAATACATTGTCGGCCAGAACCAGGCCAAACGCATGGTCGCCATAGCCCTGCGCAACCGCTGGCGCCGCCGTCAGCTCGACCCCGAGCTGGCCGAGGAGATCGCGCCCAAGAACATCCTCATGATCGGCCCCACAGGCGTGGGCAAGACCGAAATCGCCAGGCGTCTGGCCCGGCTGGCCGGTTCCCCGTTCATCAAGGTCGAGGCCACCAAGTTCACCGAGGTCGGCTATGTGGGGCGCGATGTGGAATCCATCATCCGCGACCTGATGGAGATCGGCGTCAACCTCGTCCGCCAGGAAGAGGAGGCGAGCGTGCGCATAAGGGCCGAGGTTTCGGCCGAAGAGCGTCTGCTGGACCTGCTTTTGCCCACCAAGCCGCTGGAATCGGCCGGAGTCGATTATATCGGCCCTGAATCCCAGGCCGCCGATTCGACCCGTGAAAAGCTTCGTCAGCTGTGGCGGGCGGGCAAGCTCGACGACCGCCTGGTGGAGGTTGAGGTCTCCGCCGGAGGTGGCGTGCAGGTCATGGGCGTGCCGGGCATGGAAGGCATGGAAATGCAGATGCAGGACATGTTCTCCAAAGTCTTCCCCAAGAAAAAGAAGACCAAGAAAGTGGCTGTGAAGAACGCTTACGATATCCTCATCCAGTCCGAGTGCGAGCGCCTTATCGACATGGACAAGGTGCACGAAACCGCCCGCGAACGGGTTCAGGAATCGGGCATCGTCTTTCTGGACGAGATCGACAAGATCTGCGGCGGGAACAGTTCGGGCAAGGCCGACGTTTCGCGCGAGGGCGTGCAGCGCGACCTTTTGCCCATCGTCGAGGGCAGCACCGTCAACACCAAGTACGGCATGGTCCGCACCGATCACATTCTCTTCATCGCGGCCGGAGCCTTTCACATGTCCAAGCCCTCGGATCTGGTGCCCGAGTTGCAGGGGCGCTTTCCCCTGCGCGTCGAGCTTGCGGCCCTGACCAAGGATGATTTCTATCGCATCCTGACCGAGCCCCAGAACGCGCTTACCGTGCAGTACAAGGCGCTGCTCGGCACGGAAAAGATCGAGATCGTGTACAGCGACGAGGCGCTTCATGAAATCGCCCGTTTTGCCCAGAAGATAAACGAGGAAACTGAAAACATCGGCGCGCGCAGGCTTTACACAATCATGGAGAAGATTGTCTCCGACCTGTCTTTCGAAGCCCCGGACATGGACGCCGCCACGGTGACCATCGATCGGGATTACGTCACGGCGGCTCTGCGCGATGTGCAGGAGGACCGGGATCTGACGCGCTACATTCTGTAGGCTTCGGTAAAATAGGTCCGCTGAAAAAGGAACGCCTGCTGATTTGCAGGCGTTCCGCCTACCATAGAGTCTTCTTCGCAGAGAGGAGGCTTCATTCCGTTTACCACAGCGTCATCCCCGCGAAGGCGGGGATCCATTCCGTGCTTGATATACCAGCCTGGAACAAGAAGGATCCCCTTCTTCAAGGGGATGACATTGGTTCATGCATTTTGATCAGTTCCTGAGTCGCAATAGCTGGTCCTTGCTCCGTCCAAGCGCTCCGGGTTGGTCCGGGGCAGGGTCGCCGACTGTCTGACTGAGCCTGGCATCGTTTGTTGAATCGTTGCCTGGCGTGCTGATCGATCTTGCCGTCCTGCACGCAGCGATTCAACTCTACGAGGCCCGCGATGGAGTTTCGGCGGTCCCTGGCCCGGACCAACCCGGAGCGCGTCCGCCCAGAGAGCCTGTCTTTGCGGATTCTTCATCTTTGCTGATCAGTGATCCCGCCCCCAAGCCCCATTCATCATTGTGCTTGAATTTTCCCCCCCACCTTGCCAAGGTATTTCCGCACGCCGTCAAACCGGCCCCATTCCCCACCTTTCACGTCCGCGAGGGAGCCATGTCACAAGAAGCATTGAGAGCCGCCTTTCTTCTGGAGGCGCTGCCTTATATCCGCGAGTTTTACGGCCAGACCATCGTCATCAAATACGGCGGTCACGCCATGAAGGACGAGGCCCTGCGCAAGAGCTTCGCCCTGAACATCCAGCTTTTGCGTTACATCGGCGTCAATCCGGTCATCGTGCACGGCGGCGGGCCGCAGATCGGAAACATGCTCAAGCAGCTCGGCATCACCTCCGAGTTCCGCCAGGGCCTGCGCGTCACCGACGACGCGACCATGGACGTGGTCGAGATGGTGCTGGTGGGTAAGGTCAACAAGGAGATCGTCAATCTGATCAACACCCAGGGCGGCCGGGCCGTGGGCCTGTCCGGCAAGGACGGACGGATGATCTGGGCCCAGAAGCTGGAGATGGCCGTGGAGCGCGCCGACGCGCCGCCCGAGATCATCGACCTTGGCAATGTCGGTGAGGTCGTGGCCGTGGACACTTCGGTCATCAGCTCCCTGCAGGCCGCCAATTTCATTCCGGTCATCGCCCCGGTGGGCGTGGACGAGGAAGGGCACACCTACAACATCAACGCCGACTCGGTTGCCAGCGCCGTGGCCGTGGCCGTGGGCGCCAAGAAGCTCATCCTGCTGACCGACGTGCCCGGCGTTCTGGACAAGAAGGGCGAGCTCATCTCCTCCATGACCCTGCATCAGGCGGTGCATGCCCTGGAGCAGGGCGTGGTCACGGGCGGCATGATCCCCAAGATCAAGTGCTGCCTGGAGGCCGTGGACGGCGGCGTGTCCAAGGCCCACATCCTGGACGGCCGGGTGGAGAACGTCATCCTGCTCGAAATGTTCACCCAGGGCGGTATCGGTTCGGAGATCACGAGCAAATAGTCCTGCCTTGCATTGCCACGCAGCCCGGTTCCGCTTTGGTGGTGGCCGGGCTTTTTTGCGTCCTCCCGCGCAAGGTACATGCGCCTGTTTGACCCGCCGCTTCGTGCCCTTGACCGGCGAGCCGGGGAGGACGGTACATGCGTGCATGCATTGCCGTCCGTCTTGCCGGTGAGCGTGCTGGATTATGAGGGGGGGGGATGCGGTGCTGGGCGTGAAAGTGCCGACGCCCTGAAAGAGGGCCGGGTAAGGCCGTGATAGCGGCGCCGGTTGTTCTGGGCGGCGAGGACCGTCTGTTGCCGGAACCCAATCATGCCGCATTTGTGCTTTGGGCGGTGCTTGGCCTGGGGGTGGTCCTGCTTGGGTTCATGGCGTGGCAGCTGGTGCGGACCCTGGATCAAAAAAAAATGACTGCCGGACGTCACCTGATCCGGCAGTCGACAAAAGCAGCGCAGGTCTAGTTCAGGGTCGCCTGCACCAGGCGCACGTTGTTCATGACGTCATCTATCAGCCCGGGACTCAGCAGGATTTCCCGGGCTTCCTGTTTCGAGACGATCTCGCGGAAGCTGGGGTCGAGCTGGTTGAGCCTGCGGACATCGTCGAGCAGGGTGCCGTGCGGCGAGATGAGCTTGGCCACCTGGTTGGCCAGAAAAAGCACGGTCATGCTCTTGGCCTGCTGCCCGTCGCATTCGAGCTGGGAAATCGGGAGCAGGCCGGGGAGATGATGGCTCAGGACCAGGGTGCGCAGCTGCTCCGGAATGCTGCCGCTCCTGGCCATGATCTGGGCGGCCTGGATATGGGTGGCCATGAGGCGCTCGTATTCACGGTCCAGGGTTTGGGGATACACTTCGCCCTCCTCGGGATCCTTGACCAGCAGGATGAGCACGAGCTTGCCGATGTCGTGCATCAGTCCCGCCGTGTACAGGGCGCCGCTGTCCAGGTCCTGCCTGGCCCTGGCCATGTACGAGGCGGCGATGGCGGTGGAGTTCATGTGCTGCCAGATGTTCTTGAACATGCGTTGATGTTCAGGGTGCTTGTACAGCGAATAGGGCATGACCCCGAAGGCGATGAGGTTTTTCAGATTGGTCAGGCCCAGGATGTTCACGGCCGTGTGGATGGATTTGACATCCGTGGCCACGCGAAAAAACGGGGAATTGATGGTTTTCAGCACGCGCGAGGAGAGCAGTGGGTCGCGGGTGACCAGATCGCCAAGTTCCTTCATGCTGACGCCGGGCTTGTCGATGGCGGCCAGGGAGGAATGCAGGGTGCCGACCTTGTCGAAGGCCTTGACCAGATTCGAGATGGCGGTTTGAGCCAGCGCCGAAGGCGGTTCGTAGACGTGGGTCATCTGGTTGCCGGTGGTGGACGGCGTACCTGAGTAGATGTGATCCAGGGCGCGGATCAACACCGATTCCCACTCATTGAATGTATTTTGCTCAGTGACGATCGGGTTTATCTTTACGGGATCATGATCCTCGCCGACGATGGGTTCCAGTTCCGGCTTGCGCGACACATAAAAATACATGAGCGCTGCAAAAGCAAGCAGGGCTGGTACTACGAAAATGTATGACATGATTACCCCGTGAGAAAAGAAAATATGTGGAATTTCCTTAAGCACGAGGGTGCGTGATTGCAATGAATTTTATCATGCATCATATGCATCGTAAAATTGTCTGAAATATAGAATGGATCATTATGCAACGCCATGAAAAAAGCCTCCGATGGCGGAGGCTTTTTTCATGGCGAATGGAGTGGAATCAGAGTCCGGCGTCGTCCACAAGCTCCATGCTTCTGGCCGCGCGTACCTCGTCGAGGCGCTCCACTGGAGTGGTCACGGGAGCGTTTTGAATTGACTGCGCATCGGTATCGACACGTCCGAGTATCTCGATCAGGTCATCGACGAATCCATCAAGGGTTTCCTTGCTTTCCGTTTCCGTAGGCTCGAACATCAGGCATTCCTTGACGATGAGCGGAAAGTAGATGGTCGGGGCGTAGTGTCCCTTGTCGAGCAGGGCCTTGGCCAGATCCAGGGCGCGCACGCCCTTTTCGGACTGCTTCGCGGCCGAGGCCACGAACTCGTGCATGCAGATGCGGTCGTGGGGGATTTCAAGATGATCCTCCAGACGCTTGCGCATGTAGTTGGCGGCCAGGACCGCATTTTCCGAGGCGCGCACGATGCCTTCGCGGCCCAGGCGCAGGATGTAGGCGTAGGCTTTGAGGATGACCCCGAAGTTGCCGTAGAAGGGCGCGATGTACCCGATGGATTTGGGATAGTCGTAGTTCAGGTAGTATTGGCCGTCTTCGAGCTTCACCACGCGCGAAACGGGCAGATAGTCCACCAGACGCTTGCTCACGCCCACGGGGCCGGAGCCGGGTCCGCCGCCGCCGTGGGGGGTGGCGAAGGTCTTGTGCAGGTTCAGGTGCACGACGTCGAAGCCCACGTCGCCGACACGCATCTTGCCCATGATGGCGTTCAGGTTCGCGCCGTCGTAGTAGAGCAGCCCGTCCACGCCGTGGACCAGCTTGACGATGCGTTCCAGGCCGCATTCAAAGAGTCCCAGGGTGTTGGGGCAGGTCATCATCAGTCCCGCGACCTCGTCATCCAGGACCTTTTCCAGCTCGTCGGGGTCGATCATCCCGTTCTTGGATTCGATGGAGACGACATCGTACCCGGCGATGGCCGCCGAGGCGGGGTTGGTGCCGTGGGCCGAGTCGGGCACGATGATCTTGGTCTTCTTGTTGCCCTTGTCGTTGTGATAGGCGGCCATGAGCATGACCCCGGTCAGTTCGCCGTGGGCTCCTGCCATGGGCTGCAGGGTGAAGGCGTCCATGCCGGTGATCTCGGCCAGCAGCTGCTCGGTCTCGTAGAGCACTTCCAGGGCGCCCTGGGTCATGTTTCCGGCTCCCTTGAGCTGCGGAATGAGCGGGTGCACGGAGGTGAACCCGGGCTGGGCGGCCACGACTTCGGTGAATTTCGGGTTGTACTTCATGGTGCACGACCCGAGGGGATAGAAATTGCTGTCCACGCTGTAATTGAGGCGCGAAAGCCTGGTGAAATGACGGATGACGTCTATTTCGGACAGTTCGGGGAGTTTCGGGGCGCAGCCGCGCAGCAGTTCGTCCGGGATGGTGGACGACGGATTCCCCTTGGGGGCGTCGGGCCACACGCCGGTTCTGCCCTTGGCGGAATCGGAGAACATGGTTTTCACAGGGCACCTCCAATCAATTCGGCCAGGATGCCGACGCTCTGCTGTGTGGTTTTTTCGGTACAGGCCACCAGAAGGTGGTTGTCCATGCCCTGATAGTAGCGGCCCAGCGGGAAGCCGGGGACGTATTTGGCGACCAGGAGCTTGTCGATGACCTCGTAGGCGCGCACGGGAAGCTCCACGGTGAATTCGTTGCCGAAGGGCTGGTTGACCACGCGCACTCCGGGCAGCTGCTCCAGACGCCGGGCCGCGTAATTGGCGCGTTCCATGCCGACCTGGGCCGTGCGCTTCAGGCCTTCGGGCCCCAGGAGGCTCATGTACATGAGCGCGCGCAGGGCGCACAGGGCCTGGTTGGAGCAGATGTTGGAGGTGGCCTTCTCGCGGCGGATATGCTGCTCCCTGGCCTGCAGGGTCAGCACGAATCCGGTCTTGCCGGTCTTGTCCACCGTGCGACCGACGATGCGGCCGGGCATCTGGCGGATGAGCTGCTTGTTGCAGGCCATGATGCCAAGGTAAGGTCCGCCGAAACTGAGCGGCAGCCCGAGGCTCTGGCCCTCGGCCACGGCGATGTCCGCGCCCATTTCGCCCGGAGTCTTGAGCAGGGACTGCATGATCGGGTAGGTCGAAATGATGGAGACGATCTTGTGTTCGCGGGCCTTGGTGAAAAGGGCCGTGAAATCCTGGATGGTCCCGAAGAAGTTGGGGTTCTGGACGATGACCGCCGCCGTGTCGTCATTTAGTGCGGCAAGCAGCGCGTCCACGTCCGTCTTGCAGTTCTGGTGGGGGATGGTCACCAGATCGAGCTTCAGGTTCGTGGTGTAGCTGTCGAGCATGACCCTGTAGATGGGGTTCACGCTCTCGGATATGACGATGCGCGTGCGTTTGTTCTGGCGCACGGCCATCATGATCGCTTCGTAGAGCGCCGTTCCGCCGTCATAGAGGGAAGCGTTGGCGTACTGCAGGTCCAGAAGACGGGCCACTGCGGTCTGGTATTCAAATATTGCCTGCAGCATGCCCTGGGAGGCTTCGGCCTGATAGGGGGTGTAGGCGGTGTAGAATTCGCCCCGGCTGCAGAGCGCGTCCACGGCGCTTGGGATGTAGTGATCGTAGAATCCGGCCCCCAGGAAAGAGGTCAGATCCGTGTGGTTTTTGGCCGCCGTCTTTTCGAGCTTCTGGCGGACTTCCATTTCGCTGAGGCCACGAGGCAGATTCAGTTCAGCGGCCCGGAATTTTTTAGGAATGTCCTCGAACAGGGCTTCCATGCTGTCCACGCCGACGGTGGCCAGCATCTCGCTCTGTTCGGCAGGTGTATGCGGTATGAAGGGCATGTCGCCTCCGGATGATGGGCTGCGTCCATCCGGCCGGAGGCGATGAGTTCAGGCGGAAAAGGGTGAACGTTCGCGCAGCGGAAGGGCAGCCTTGATGATAAGGGTTAGTGCGCTTCGGCGGCGCACAGGGCTGCGTAGGCGTCGGCGTCCAGAAGTCCTTCGGGCGCGGAGGCAAGGCGGACCTTGAACAGCCAGCCTGCGCCGAATGCATCCTTGTTGACCAGCTCGGGCGCGTTTTCCAGTTCCGTGTTGACAGCGGTGATCTCTCCGCTGACCGGGGAGTATATTTCGCTGGCAGCCTTGACCGATTCCACGGTTCCGATCTCGGCTCCGGCCTCGGCCTGGTCGCCGGGCTGGGGGAGTTCGACGAAGGTCAGGTCACCGAGCTGTTCCTGGGCAAAATGGCTGATGCCGACCACGGCCTCGTCGCCTTCGATTTTGACCCATTCATGGGATTTTGCGTATAGAAGTTCCTTGGGATTCATGACAGCCTCCAGTGTTGTCTTTTGGAGATTCGGCGCTGGATCTTTCCAGCCCCTTGAGTTCGCGCTGACATAAATATATTGCCACGAAAGCGCAATAAAGAGATGAGGGGCGCGGAAAATAGATTATGCATTACTAATTGTTCTTCGAGGAGGGAGTATGAAATTGGTGCGGTTGGCGGGGCTTTTCATGATGATGTTGTGTGTTTCCTCAAACGCGTGGTGTTCCGGGCTGACTGCGAGTGACGTGCAGGGTTTTATTGCTTCCATGCAGGAACTCAAGCCGTATTTCGATCAGTATGCCGAAGAGAGCGGAGACGACGGTGATTCAGCGAGCACCGCTCAGGTAGTTACAGATTGGGCCCAGGGCCTTAAGGAACAGCGCGATGTGGAGGCCATTCTCGGAAAGCACGGGTTTGACTTCAACACCTGGTCCACGGTTTCCCAGCAGGTGACCCAGGCTTACATGGCCGTAAGGCTTGGCAAGGATGGGCAGGATGTCATGGGCCAGATGCGGCAATCCATTGCCGAGATCGAGGGGAACAAGGACATTCCGGCCGAGTACAAGACCCAGATGATTACCCAGATGCAGACGAGCATGGCGGAAATGGAGAAGGTGCTCACTGCGTCGCCGCAAGATCAGGACACGGTGAAGCCCTTTGTTTCCGAATTGGACGCAATTTTCGAAATGCAGGAATAAGGGCGCGCGAGCTTTGTCGGGCAGATGCCGCCTTCGGGCGGCACCTGTGCTTTGAGGTTGCCTTTGCTTCCATCTAATTTTCAGCAGAGAACAGGCAGCAGGGGCGGCAGGACCGATTTTGCCGATCCGTGCCCAAATTGCTGCGGAATTGTTTTTTGAACAGGAGAATCTTCCCAAGGCCGGTTAAAGTCTGCTATGAAACAGAAAATTTGACGCAAGGGAGGCATTTATGGATCGGAAGACGGTTCTGGTGATCGACGATGAAGAGCATGTGCGAATGCTTTATGCCGAGGAACTTCGCGCCCTGGGCTATGATGTCACACTTTCGGACGGGAGCGAAGATCCGCTGACCCTGGTGGAGGATCACAAGCCCGACCTGATCATCCTCGATATCAAACTTGAGAGCAGGTCGGGACTCGACATGCTCCAGATCATCCGTTGCAAGCATGCCAAACTGCCCATCATCCTGTGCACGGCCTACGACAGCTTTCGCTTCGACCTCAAATCCATCGCCGCCGACGCCTATGTGGTCAAATCGTACGACAGTTCCGAGCTAATGCGGGCGGTTAAAAAGCTCATCTGAAAAAACGCGGCAAGTTCCCACGTCCCTCTTTTTTGTTCTGCATTCGTAAAAAAGCGCAAATCATCTGTCTTTGCGCTTTTTGATTGTGTCCTTCCAAGCGGCCTGCATAAGTCAGATCAATTCCCCGGCAACTTCGTTTTTTCACAAAGTTCGCGGTTGAATCTCTTCTCGTTCGCACTGGCGGGTTCAAAACTTATCAATTATTTTGATATCTCATTTTTTGGTTGCATATCGGCCACTCGTGCCTACTTTCGCGTTTGAAAGAGAATATGGGAGTATATATTTCTTTCAGCACGTATATTCTTAATCATATTATATCAGTTTAGTATGATTTTTATGTGAGATATGTAAAGTTCGGAGGGAATTATGAATGAGGTCTCTAGAGTAGATATTATACTTGTCCATCGATTTTTTTCCACACTTCTTCGAGATGAAGTTGCCAAGGATGCCTTGATCAGCATTGCATCCAGGACCTTTGAAACTCAAGCTTCCGTTGAGAAAGAGGGCAGCGCCCTGGGCAGCTCGATCCTTCGTCTCATGGCCTGTTCCCGAGACAAGGATATTTTGGGGCGTCATGCCGGGCTGCGCTACGAGTATGCCGACCTGTTCTTGAATGCGGGTTCAAACCCCGTTTTTCCGTATGAATCCGTTCATCGCGGCAAGGCGCCAGTGGTCCAGCAGCAGGCTGTTTTCGATCTGCGGGCCAAGCTGCGCGCTTTTGGCGTGCACGTCGATCCTGAATTCCGTGATTTGGAGGATCATATCGCGGTGGAACTCGATTTGTGCGCCCATCTGCTTGAGCAGGGAGACATGGATGGTTATGCATCGTTTTTATCGGAGACGCTCCTGCCCTGGGGACAGCTTTTTTGCGAGCAGCTGGCCTCCTGCGCCCAGGACCCTTGGTATCGGGAATTGGGGCTTGCCTGCGGGGCTTTTCTGGATTGCGCGCACCTGGCGCTTGAAGCTCCAGATGCGGCCGGGGATTGCGCGGCGCTGGCCGAAGGGCTGCGTCAGGCGGCTTTCCCCTTCGGCGCGAGCCTGATTCTGCCCGGAGCGATCGACGCCCGGGAGGACCGGGAGATTCCAACTCATTGCTACACCTGCGGCGCCCTGTGCGGCATGACCGCTAAAGTCAAGGACGGCATTCTGACCGGTGTGGCCGGTTTGCAAGGGGATCCCAAGAGCGGCGGAAGGCTTTGTCCCAAGGGCGGCGCATCGCCCAAGCACGTCTACAGCGCCTATCGGCTCAAGACTCCGCTGATCCGCGAGAATGGCCGCTTTCGCAAGGCAGGGTGGGACGAGGCCTTGGATCTTGTCGCCTCCCGGCTGGCCAGCGTGCCCGAGGGCAAGCTGGCCTATTTTCGTGGCAATGATTTTGCCAACTTCGTGCATGAGGCTTTTTTCGAGCATCTCGGCTGCCCCAAGGGCACGCATCGCACCATGTGCGACAATTCAAGCCGCATGGCCAACGAGCACAACCTGAACGACAAGCGCCCCTGGATCAACTACGACGAGTCGGATTACATCATCCTCTTCGGCAACAACGAGCTGGCCACATCCTACGGGCAGCGCAAGACCGCCGCCTTCAAGAAGGCCCTGGATCGGGGCGCGAAGCTGGTCGTCTTTGATCCGCGCAAGTCCGAAACGGCGGCCAAGGCCACGGAATGGCTGGCCATCGTGCCCGGAACCGACGGCGCGGCGGCCATGGGCATGGCGTACGTGATCATCACCGAGGATTTGTACGACAAGCGGTTCGTGGCCGACTGGACCACCGGTTTCGAGCAGTTCCGCGCCAGGGTCGTGGGCGAGGAGGACGGCGTGGCCCGCACCCCCGAGTGGGCCGAGGCTATCTGCGGCATTCCGGCCGAAACCCTGGCCCGCGTTGCCCGTGAATTTGCCGGGGCCGGGGCCAAGGGCGTGCTGTCCTGGACCGGGCTCGCGCAGACGCCCAACGCGCATTGGGCCACGGCGGCCATCCAGGCCCTGAACGGCCTGTGCGGGACTTTCGACGCTCCTGGCGGACCGAGCCTGCCGTTCAAGCGCAAGCTCGGCTCGGCCTGGCGCGACGGACAGAAAAAGCCCGAAAAGAAGGCCGCCCCTAAGGTCGACTCCTTTGGCCTTTGGTCCGGCTGGTCGCCAGCCAATTTCGAGGATCAGGTTCGAGACGGCAGGATCAGGGCGCTCTTTTCCTATTGGGCCGATCCGGTGCTGACTTGGGGCAACAGCGAATCCGTGGCCCGTGGCCTTGAAAAGCTTGATTTTTGCGTGACCGTCGATGCTTTCATGTGCAACACCGCACTCTATAGCGACGTTGTCCTGCCCGACTCGACCTGGCTTGAACAGCAGCAGGTCAAGCCAGATTGGCTTTACGAGGCGTTCTTGAGCTACTTCGCCGAGGTCGTGCCTCCCATGTACGACTCGTGGCCCATGTACCGGATCATCGAGGGGTTGGCCCAGCGCATGGGCGTGACCGACGCGGTGCCGTGGAAGAACATGGAGGAGGCTTTTGCCAACCAGATGCGCGATCTGCCCTGGAGTTTCGAGGAGCTGCGCGAAAAAGGCTTCATCCTGACCGATGCGGCCGAGTATCACAAATACAGGAAATGGGAGAGCATCAATCCGCCCGCAGGGTACGGCAGTTCGGGGTCCAGCAGGACCGGCAAGTACAACTTCCTCAATCCCGTCAGTGCGGAAAAGGGCGTTGATCCCCTGCCCGATTTCAAATCCATCGAGCAGGACCTGTTGCCGGACGCCGAGTATCCTTTCCTGTTCGGAAATATCCGCCTCCTGCAGCACGAGCACTGTTCGACGTTCAACAATTATCAGCTGATGAAGCTCAGGAAAACCAACACGCTTTTGATCAACACGGCCGACGCCGCCAAGCACGGAATTTCGAGTGGCGACCTTGTTCAGCTGTCCTCGCCCTGGGGGGTCACGCGTATCAAGGCCGACGTCACCGACGACATCCGTCCCGGTGTATTGGCCGCGGCCGGCGGCTACGGTCATGTGCGGGGTCTGGAAGGCGATCCCAAGTATCCCGACATGGGCGGAGTCAACGTGCCCGGCGCGTTGATGCCCCCGAACCGCACGGAGTCCACGGGCGGCACCCCGCTACTCAAGTACATCAAGACAAGGGTGGAACGGGCCGCCTAGATTTCTCCCCTCCCAAAGGCGAAGGCCCCCGGACAGATGGTCTGTCCGGGGGCCTTCGCTTTTTTTCAGAAGAGCAATCGCGTGGCGGGATTCCAGGTCATTACGTGCAATTCCTTAACATCTTTTAATAAAACTACACCTTCTCCCCAATGTGCGACGCGGCAATCGCTGGCAAACTGGTACGAAAATGCCCGCCATTTCCCGACACATAAGGAGAAGCCATGCCGCATCCGTCAGCAAACAGCCCGTGGTTCACATTCGACACTCCCGCCCATTCCGATCTGCGTGTCTACGCCTTTTCCGGTACCGAAGAAGTCCACAAGCCCTACGAATTTGAAATCGAACTGATCCATGAATCGGCGAGCTTTGATTTTGCCGAGCTTCTGGGCAGGCCCGCCTGTCTTGGCATCGCCGATAAAAGCGGCGGCGTGCGTCATGTCAGTGGCGTCATCCGCAGTTTCACGCAACTGCACACCGCCAATGTCCATACTCACTATCGCGCGGTTCTGGTCCCGCGCCTGTGGTTTCTGGGGCTGGTCACGGACCACCGCATCTTCCAGAACATGAGCGTGCCCCGGATCATCGAGCAGGTGCTGAAAGAACAAAACTTCACCGGCGATTCCTACGCCTTCAAGTGCTTCTTCGACTACGCGCCGCGCGAATACTGCGTGCAATACGGCGAGACGGCCCTGCATTTCATCTCCCGCCTGTGCGAGGAGGAAGGCATTTATTTTTACTTCGAGCATTTCCGGGACCGCCACATACTCTGCTTCTCGGACCGGGAGGGCGGCCCCATGATCGGGGGCGAAAGCCTGCTGCGTTTCCATCCCGGAGCGGGCACCGAAACGGATGCGCCCACCGTCAGAACCGTCGAACTGCGTCGGACCATCGGCAGCGACGCCTGCACCTTCCGGGAATGGAATTTTGAAAAAACGCGCCTGAACCTTGAGGTCGGCCAGATGGAGGCGGATCCGCTCAAGGCCCCGGT
>NZ_FORX01000033.1 GCF_900114115.1 Desulfomicrobium apsheronum
ATTAAAGGCGGCGGCGAGGCCCAGCCGGACATGCCGGTCATCGTGGCCCGCAAGAACAAGGTTTCGGAGATCCTGCGCGGCGGCCTGGAAAAGACCTGCGCCAAGCTCAAGGTCACGCTGCTGCGCGGCCGGGGCGAGGTCGTGAGCGCCGGTCTGGTGCGCGTGCACGGCGCGGACGGCGCGGTGCAGGAGGTGGAAGGCGACAGGGTCATCATCGCCACAGGGTCGAGTACCCTGAACATTCCGACCCTGCCCGTTGACCACGAGCGCATCATCACCAGCGACGACGCCCTGGAACTGAAGACCGTCCCGAAACGGATGCTGGTGGTCGGCGGCGGCGTCATTGGCTGCGAGCTGGCTTTCATTTTCCAGGCTTTCGGTTCGAAAGTGACGGTGGTGGAGGGGCTGGACCGCATCCTGCCCGTGCCGTCCATTGACGCGGACCTGAGCAAGCTGATCCAGCGCGAGATGAAGAAGCGCGGCATCGTCTGCGAACTGGCTCGCACGGCCACCAAAGCGGAAGTGACGGAGACGGGCGTGCGAGTGACGCTCGGGCCGTCGCCGTTCGTGAAGGACCTTCCGGCGTCGGCGCAGAAGGAGAGCGTGCTGGAAGCCGACGTGGTCTTGGTGGCCGTGGGGCGCGTGCCCAACACGTCTGGCCTGGGCCTGGCCGAGGCCGGGGTGGAGACGGACCAGCGTGGCTGGATCAAGGCCGACGCGCGGCTGGAGACTTCTGTGCCTGGCATTTACGCCGTAGGCGACGTGCTTGGCCCGGCGCGGATCATGCTGGCCCACGTGGCGTCCATGGAAGGGCTGGTGGCGGCGCGCAACTGCCTGGGCGCCGCCGAGGCCATGGACTACGCAGTGGTGCCGGCGGCGGTCTTCACCTCGCCGGAGGTGGCCACGGTGGGTCTGACCGAGGCCCAGGCGCGGGAGCAGGGCTTCAACGTGACCTGCCCGCAAAGCAACTTCCGCGAGCTGGGCAAGGCCCAGGCCATGGGCGAGCTGGCGGGGCTCTTCAAGCTGGTGGTGGACGCCGATTCGGGCAAGCTCCTGGGCGCGCACCTGGCCGGAGCCCACGTTTCGGACATCATCGCCGAACCGACCCTGGCCATGCAGCTCGGCGCCACGGCCAAGGACCTGGCCCGGACCATCCATGCCCACCCGACCCTGGCCGAAGGGCTCTTCGAGACGGCGCATCTGCTGTAGGCGTCCGGAACAGCCAGCTATGAACAACGCCCCGACCGGGTTTCCGGCCGGGGCGTTTGTGTATCTGCTTGCCGCAGGCAGGAGCAGGTCTCTGCGACGGACCTGCTGGTCACTCGAATCTTCGGGACTGCTTAAAGCCGAATCTGCGAATCTTGGCGTACAGCGTCGACCGGCCGATGCCGAGCAGGGCGGCCGCGCCATCGTTGCCGTCGATCTGGCCGTCGGTCCGGTCTAGGACCATCTTGATGTAGCGACGTTCGATTTCCTCTAGCGTCGGCCAATCCGCAACGATGTCGGAGGTGGGGGATGGCTCGGCCTCGGGAGCTTTGGGAGTAGGACCTTCGGGCCACTGTAGGGAGAGGTCCAGGTTTCCGCCGTTGTAGAGGATGACCGCGCGTTCGATGACATTTTCCAGTTCGCGGACATTGCCCGGCCACGGGTAGGCGGCGATCAGGCGGCGGTTGGCTTCGCTGAGTGCAACAGGTCCCCTTTGGTACTTGCGTGCGAGATCATCAAGGAAGACTTGGGCCAGGATCAGCGAATCGTCGCCGCGCATTCGTAGCGCAGGCACCTCCACCGGAACCACGGATATCCGGTAATACAGGTCCATGCGAAAGCGTCCCGCCGCAATCTCCTGCTCCAGATCCCTGTTCGTTGCCGTGACAAGACGAAAATTGGAGCGGATTTCCCGAAGTCCTCCAACGCGGATGAAGGTGCGTTCCTGCAGGACGCGCAGGAATTTGGCCTGGGTGGAGAGGGGCAATTCACCGACCTCGTCAATGAAGAGCGTACCTTCGTTGGCGAGTTCGAAAAATCCGATTTTCTGGTTGGTGGCTCCTGTGAACGATCCCTTTTCATGCCCGAAAAAAGCACTTTCGAAAAGGGATTCGGTCATGCTCGCGGGATGAACGCAGACGAAGGATCCTCGGCGGCCGCTGTGACGATGGATGAAACGCGCCAGGAGCTCCTTGCCCACACCTGTCTCGCCGAAGATGTGGATGGATACGTCGGTTGCCGTCGCCTGCTTCAACTTGAGAAGCAATTGAAGCATTGTTTCGTTGTTTGTGATGAATTCATCCTGAGTTGCATTAGGCGATATGACAACATTCGCTGTGCTTCCAGGTTTGTGAATAGCCTCCTGTTCATCGGGTTGTATGAAATGAAGATCTTTGAAAAATGATTTTGTAGAAGTGATTATTTTTTCTTCAGACAGATTTAGCAAATCATCTTCAAAATACTTGTTCAAAAGAAATAAATATGTATTCGATGAAATGTTTTCAATAGAAATTAAAATACATGAACCATGCTTTCCTCTGCGACGTTCAATTTTTTTTGTTTGAAGATGACGCATTATCCAGCTTTTATATTGAGCGATAATTTGTTCGTTTAAGAATGTTTTTGAAATATTATATCTTGACAGTGCATTTATTTCTCCGTCCTTTATGGAAAAAAATGCCGCCTGCTCGACTCGTAATTTACGGCAGAGCATGGCGAGTCTTTGTCTCTGGAATTCGTCGGCGCGCACGGGGGCGGTGATGCGTGTGCTCCTCCCATGGTTACGTAGCCACGGGGCTTCCTTGTCTTCCGTCGGCAACGTTCGTGGCCTGGGCATTTCGTCCAGCCAGGCAGGTTGTCCGAAATGCCTGTGGATCCTGTAAGCGGCTGCACGAAGACGGGTGGCCACCTGGTTTCGACCGAGGTGAGTGTACACGCGGGCCAGATCGAGTTTGACCCTTGCCGTTTCAATGGGATTGCCGACATTGATGTACATTTTCAAAGCCTTTTTCAGGCAATTCATGGCGCCATCAAGATCGGTAACAGGTTCCTCGAGCGCCATGATTCCCCTGATTCTCCAAGCTCCGGCTTTGATCTGATTGCTTGGAGATTGTGAGGACAGCTCAAATTCCTTTTTGAGGTTGAAGTGTTTTGCCTCCTTCATTCCTTTTTTTTTGAAAATATAGAGTGTTTCAAGAATCCACGGAAAGTGATGCATTGGTTTGGCTATGTTGGATTGGACCAGGATGTCGTTGATTTTTTCCATCATTGCGTGGGAAGATGCGAGATTTCCGGTGCAGTAATGGTAGAACATCAGAATCCAGGCGGTTCTTATCTGGAGAACCGGGACCGAGTCGCTGTCGACCTGTTCGGAAACGGCGTTGATATGGGCAAGAGCTTCCCGCGTCTTGCCGAACATGAGCAGGACCAGGGCGAGGTGGAGACGCAGAAATTCGGCGGAGAGTTGTTCGTTGCGCAGTATGGCGCTTTGCAGGGCGGATTCGAGGGAGCCGATCGCCTGCCGGTCGAATCCCAGAAAGGCCGAGGACATTCCGTGGAACACAACCCACCAGTACTGGGAGTTAGGCAACGCAAATCTTCCCCGCACCTTGCTGAACTGCATCTCCGCTTCCTTGAATTCTCCTTTGAGAAAATGGCGGAAGCCGAGAAAGGTGGATATGTATTCGATCATGTCTTCGTCGCCGATGGATTCGCCCATTTCGAATCCGATATCGAAGAGTTTGTCCGCCTGTGGAGAGATGTCGAACGAACCGAACGTGAGGAGGTGGGCGTGGATCAGGTGGAGGATCGCGACGCTTCTGGTATCCCCGAAGTTTTGCGCTGCAACGGTTGTCCGCTCCAATAGCAGGCAGACCAAGGCAGTTTTGGCCGGGAAGTATATCGCGATGTCAGCGAGTTCGATGATGGTATGGATGAAATGGCGGAGTATGTCTTCGGAGCATTCCGCGAGGGAGAAATCGTTCAGGATTTTGATGATGATGTCCAGGCATGTAGACGCAGTAGTCGACGATCGCGGGGCGTGGCGTTTGGCTTGGCCCATGAGCAGTTTCACGGCGTCCAGGGCCCGGTTCTGGCGCAGTAGGGAAAAGGCGCTGGTGAATTCGCAGGATTCCGATGCCGGGTCTGTCTTGTAACCGTCCATGTCTCTTGACAGGTCTCCATGCGAAAGAATTCCCTTGGAGGTCATGACGCACCAGCCTCCTTCCATGCGAACGAGGTTTCGGGTCTCGAGCAGCGACCAGGCGTTCCTGAACTGTTCCAGGTCAATGTCCAGCAGGCGGGCAATGATTGCGGGACGGACGCTATGGGAGAGATGACTCAGGGTCTGTAGGATCAGGTTGGCGTGCAGTGGCGCGGTTTCGGTAGTGGTCATGCTTACCTTTTTTTTTGGGGGGCGGTTGCGATGAGGGTCGTGTCCGGAATGAACGTGTCTGTTGGTCGGTGACGTTCAATTTTGTATTTGAAATCTGGAAAAAAGTCCAGAATCAAGACAATAATCCTATTTTGAGCAGAAGATATTCGTGTCAGGGGTTTTTGACTATGTTGGCTTGTGAATAAAAGTGCGTATTTGTGGATATTTTTGGGAAAAAGAATGCATGGCATGTAATCTGCAAACATTATATCGTAGATCATGTGAAAGAAGTGACGTCCTCTTTATTTGATCAAATTTTGTGTCTTTTCTTTTTTAGGAAAGAAATAAAAATGTTTAATTTTAAGTATTGTATTTTTTTGCAATATTTATTTTATTCCTAATTTATCATATTTTAGATTTCATCGTTTAAATTTTATGAGGATATTTATATTATTCATTTTTTTATGTGCTGAAAGTTGCATAAATAAATTATCTGATCAATCGGTATTTAAGGACTTAAAATGACCAATCTGATTACAACGCTGAGAATCAAATGGATCGCAAGTATACTGCTGCCGATCATCGTGTATGTAGTGGTTGATCCGTCAGTACATCCTAAACTTCCACTGTTCTTCGCCATTACGACATGGGCCGTGACCGTCTGGGCTATGGAAATCCTGCCGACCATTCCTTCCGCAGCTGCCATGACCTTTCTTTTCGTGCTGGGCGGGGTGGCAAGTCCGAAAGTGATCTTCGCCCCTTGGGGTTCTTTCTTGCCCTGGCTGTGCCTGGCCGCCCTTGTTTTGGGAGAAGCGCTCGAGAACACGGGTTTGACCCGCCGCATGGCGCTGCGACTGATGCTGCTTGTGGGTGCGTCGTTCAGGAACACGATCATAGCGCTCATGGTGACGGGCATCTTCATGGCCTTCGTTCTGCCCGACATCATGTGCCGCGTGATTATTTTCGTGGCCATCGCTCACGGACTGGCCATGGCTCTGGAGCTTAAGCCCACATCCCGTATCGCATCGGCCCTGATCATGGCGGGCTTCTGCGCCGCCACCGCTCCCGGATACGGTTTTTTGACCGGTACGGAGATGGCCCTCATTGCCATGTCCATCGCCGAGCCTATCATGGGCGCTGTGGGCTGGGGCGAATATGCCTTGGCGAACCTGCCTTTCGTCCTTCTTTACTGCGCCTTTTCCGTCTTCATGTGTCTCTACATTATTCCGGGAAAGGAGCACATTCCTCATGAAGACCACCTGAAAGAGGTCATCACCGCCCGCCTCAAGGATATGGGCCCCATGACCCGTCAGGAGTGGAAATTGTTCGTTCTTATGATCCTGGCCATCACTGGCCTACTGACCCAGAAGATTCACGGTCTTCCGGGAACATACGTTTATTCCCTCTTTGGCCTGGCATGCTACCTGCCGTGGCTCGGTCTGGCTAAGCCCGAGGATGCGCGCAAGCTCAATATCGGATTCATCGTCTTTGTCGTGGCATGTCTGAGCATGGGGGCTGTGGCCGTTCATCTAGGCGCCGCCAAATGGATCGCCAGCATGCTCGTGCCCTTCATGGAAAAGCTGAGCCCGACCTTCAGCATCCTGACCGCTTACATGTCTTCGCTGACCATCAATTTCGTTCTGACGCCCTTGGCGGCCGTGTCGTCCATGACTGCGCCCATGGTCGAAATCGCCAATGCCCTCGGCATGAATCCTAAGCCCATGATCTACGCATTCCTGATGGGTTTGGATCAGTATATCTTCCCCTATGAATATATTCTGTACATGTATGCCTTTTCTACGGGTTTCATCACCGCGCGGCACATGTTTCTCGGCCTTGCGCTGCGTATGGTTTTTGTCGGAGTAGGTATCGTTGTCATTCAGGTCCCATATTGGACCTTTCTCGGACTTATGTGATTATTCAATTTAATTTAATATACGGAGAATACAATGGGACATCCAACAGTCTACCCTACTGGTGTAACAGTTTACAATCCTGATAAAGCCTGGAGCGGTTTTACCATCGTGTCCGCGCCCGAATTGGGAGCACTGCTGATCAACATGAACGGCGCCGAGGTCCGCCTCTGGAAGGACGTGCACGGCTTTCCGAACAAGATCTTCCCCGGCGGCCACATCATGGGCAGTACCGGGACACGCAATCCGAAATACGCTCTTCAGGATCAGCTGGATGTGGTCCAACTCGACTGGGAAGGCAAGATCGTCTGGAAATTCGACCGCGCCGAATTCGTCGAGGATCCGGGTTCCGAGCCCCGTTGGGTCGCGCGGCAGCACCACGACTTCCAGCGTGAGGGCAATTCCGTCGGTTACTACGCCCCTGGCATGGAACCAAAGATCGATTCTGGCAATTCCCTTATCCTGAGCCACAAGGATGTGAGGTGCCCCTACATCAGCGAAAAGCCGCTGCTCGACGATGTTATTTATGAAGTCAACTGGGAAGGCGAGATCATCTGGGAGTGGGTCTGCTCCGAGCATGTTGAGGAGATGGGCTTTTCCGAGGCCGCGCTGAACGCCATGAGCAGACATCCCAATTTCCGCGGCGGATCTCTCATAGAAAGCGCGCCCTCCGTGGGCGACTGGATGCATGTTAACTCCATGTCCACTCTCGGACCCAACAAGTGGTATGAGGCCGGTGATCAGCGTTTCCACCCGGATAACATCATCATCGACGGCCGCGAGACCAACATTATCTGCATCATCGAGAAGAAGACCGGCAAGATCGTATGGCAGATCGGCCCTGATTATGACACGAGTCCCGAACTCAAGGCCCTGGGATGGATCATCGGGCAGCACCATGCGCATATGATCCCTGCCGGCCTCCCGGGTGCAGGTAATATCTTGGTTTTCGACAATGGCGGCTGGGCTGGCTACGGGAGCCCGAATCCCGGTGCCCCCAAAGGCGAGAAGGCCGCGTTGCGCGATTACTCCCGTGTTCTGGAGATCGATCCGACCACGTTGAAGATCGTCTGGCAGTACACGCCGATGGAAGCCGGATTTCTCATACCCCTGGACGCCTCGCGTTTCTACTCCCCGTTCATCAGTTCGGCCCAGCGCCTTCCCAACGGCAATACGCTGATCTGTGAAGGCTCCGACGGACGCATCTTCGAGGTCACGGCCGAGCATGAACTGGTTTGGGAATACATATGCCCATACAAGGGTAACATTGGCATGCCCATGAACTGGGTCTATCGCGCTTACCGCGCCCCCTATGACTGGGTTCCGCAGGCCGGAACACAGCAGGAGGAAGCCATCAAGCCCATCGACGTGGCATCGTTCCGCGTTCCTGGTGCGGCGCCCCTTGGACCGCTTTCGGCCGTGAAGGTCGAAGGGACTGTCGGCTACTACGGCGGGGCCGGTCACTGCGTTGGTTCCACCGACTAGCTGAAATATCCACAGACTGTTCTCGGGTAGACACGCCGCCTGCGATGGCGTGTCAATCCCGATCGGCCGCACTTTCCTTCACCTCGAACAGTACAGGGAGTATGAAATAATGAGAACGAGGGTTGTATCCAGCCTGGTGCTTGCATGTTGTCTTTTGTTGCCGAGTGCTCACGCCCGCGCCGCCGAAGGAGCTTCGATCTCCACTCCCGCCGGCGCGGTCGGCGTCAATCATGGTCCGGGCGGCATGGGGTTTCCAGTTGGTAAGTTCGCCGCCGTGCTGAACTATCGCTATTGCGTCAAGGATCAGTGGTACAAGGATTCGTCCGGGGAAGACGGTGCGGACGTCAAGCAGATCGTCCACACTCCCGTCCTGAAGACCCGCTTCTCCTTCGCAAAGGGATGGGATGTGCGAACCGCCACTCCTTTTCTAGATATGACCGTCGATCGTGAAGATATCGGGCTCGACGATAAGTGGGTCGGCGGCCTGGGTGATACGACGGCCATCCTGCGCTATCAGATTCTGTCCCAGAAGACCGGCGCGCCCCTGAACCTTGCTGCGGATCTCGGAGTGGTTATCCCGACGGGCGAAATCGGCGACAACAACCCCGGCAACGGAGCCTGGGGAGCCCTGTTCGGATTCGGCGCGACCTACATGAGCGGTTCCCACCGCATCGAGGGCGACACGAGCTATACCGTGTACAGCGAAGGCACGGCTGAGAAGACTAAAGGTGACCGCCTCCGCATTAATGCCCATTACGCCTACGCCCTGAACAGCCTCCTGGATCTCGGTGTTGAGGCCTATTATGAATGGACCCAGGAGGACGAACAGTACGGCGTGGACCTCGTAAACGACGCCAAATCTCTGTATGTCGGCCCGAAGTTCAACCTTAAATTCCCCGAATACGGCATCACCTTTGGCGGGAACATTCTCATGGCGGCCTACCGCGATTACGAGACCGCGACACTTACGGATGATTGGCGCACGGAGTTCAAGCTTATCAAGTTGTTCTAACCACGCATGTCCCGACGGGACCATGCCTTGTCCGGCCGCAAGGTCGTGCGGCCGGACAGTCTTTTCCGAATCATTTACAACCCAAGGAGACGACAGTGTCCATCACCCTCTACACCGCCCCGGACTGCCTGCGCTGCAAAATCGTCAAGGAATTCCTGGCCGAGCGCGGGCAGGAATACACCGGCTACGATTTCAAGGCCGACAAGGATATCTTCAACGCCTATTACCGCGCCAACCGTTCCTCCATCTATCGCAACCCCGAGGGCGTGGAATTTCCGATTTTCGATGACGGCCAGGTCATCAAGCAGGGCACGGGCGAGATCCTGGCCTACCTGCTGTCCGGCCGCGTGCTGGAAGCCTGCGTGACGCGCAGCGAGCTGCTGCACGGCTGGATTTCCGGCCTCAATGTTTCGGCCTGTCCCGCAGGGCAGGAGGACAACTTCGTCACCCTGGTGCGCCTGCTGGCCCAGGGCGGCCTGACTGTCGAACTGCATTCCGACGGTCGCCGCGCCGACCTGCTGAAGCGTGTTTTGGACGAAGGCTTCGTCAGCCGCATGGTGCTGGACATCGTCGGCCCGGCCGCCCTGTACCCGACCATCGTCGGCGGCGAGCTGTCCGCCGAGGACCTGAAGCAGAGCATCGCCCTGACCCGGGCCCACGCCGACGGCCTCATCCGCGTCCTGGCCTCGGCCTACGCAGGTGGCGACGGCATGACCCGCGTCAGCCCCGCCGAGGCCGGAGAGGCCGCGAAGATGGTCCTCGACGCCTGCGGCGACCGCATGCTGCCAGTTTTCATCGAGGCGCAGCAAGCCGACGGGCTCGAAGCGCTGGAGAACCAGGCCCTGCTGCCGTACCGCTCCAAGGTACGCGCGTCCCTGGTCAAGGCCGAGATTCGCAAGCCCGAAGCGCACTGATTTTCCCATCCTAAGGAGGAACCGACATGTCCGCACTGAACTTTCCCGACGACCGCCGCTATCACGCCGAGCACCTCTGGGCCAAAGAGGCCGGCGACGGCTCGTTTGTCATCGGCATCACCGACTTTGCCCAGGACCAGCTTGGCGAGGTCATCTTCATCGACCTGCCCGAGGTAGGTTCGCATTTCGATCAGGGCGTGTCCTGCGCCGAGATCGAGTCGGCCAAGGTCGTCTCCCCGGCCATCATCCCCCTCTCGGGCACGGTGGCGGAGGTGAACGAAGCGCTCTCCGACACTCCCGAGCTGGTCAACTCCGACCCCTACGGCTCCGGGTGGCTGGTGCGCATCAAGGCGGACGACCTGTCCGAAGCGACCATCACTGCGGCCGAATACCAGAAGATCATCTCGGCCTGATTGTATCTCTCTCCCGTTTCCCCACCGGCCGCCTTTCCGGACGACCGGCGGGGGAATAGCCC
>NZ_FORX01000034.1 GCF_900114115.1 Desulfomicrobium apsheronum
GGAATATCCATAGCGTAACGATTGGAGACCATGAGGCCAATAGACGGGGCTTTCGAGGCGAACGTAAACGGCAGCGCCACAAGAGCGGGAATTGCGGCGGATTCGCCGCCAGAAGATGGTCGGGACTTTGTTATCCAGTATCGGAACGTGCTCAAAGCCAAACCATTTTCGCGGCAGTATCGGGTCTTACCGAGGCCACTCTCCCGCCATTGCTGGACATGCGCCATCCAGCGAGCCGCGCGATTCTGTGCAAACTGAGTTTTCATGAAGACCTCCTTGAATTGGAGGCCCATTATCTCACATGAAAAATTTATGGATAGATGCGGACCTGTGAGCGCTTACAGAGCTCGGACAAAGACGAATTTCCGTCAGCAGAAATTTGCTGCTAACCTTTTTGCGGTTGCTTCCTGCGGTCTTGGTGGCAGAAAGGTCAAAAGTAGGCTTGTCTCCTTCCCCGGACATTATCTTCTTCGCGACTTGCGCCGTACGGGTGCTCGGGGGGGTACTGTCGCCGTTGTCCGTTTATCCAAATCAAACGTCATTTCTCTGGCTTGTGGCATATTGAATTCCAACATACGCTCAAAGAGTGCCGATCCTGCTGTCTTCTCGGACGCATCCATGTCTTGAAGCTGTAGCGCGATGTCTAACAGGCTTTCGGTGCTAAGATACCAAGATGTTGCGATGTTACTCATCTTTTTTCCTGCAATATCGAGTAAAGTGTGAGCCACTTGACAAACTCGTTTTGGTTCCGTTGCCACCATGTTGACCAAAGATTCAGCTAGGTGTTCTGCACGGTCATTCTCTAGGACATTGGGGTATGCAACAATGGTATCTAAAAATTCGCGCGTTTCCTCGTCAGAAGCAAATCCATCCTTGAGGAAGATATTGGATAATGCAGCTAGAACCTTCTCGTCACGAGAAGAAAGTAGTTGGAGTAAAAGATGATGAACTACTGGCCTTGTCATCGGTTCGTGCCATAAATTGGCCACACTATGTGCGATACCCTGAGCGACCTCGGAGGAATCCGTATCTAGTAGTCGCTGAAGAAGGTTGCGCGACCAGTTCTCCGCAGGGAAATAAGCGTGCCTGAGACAGGCCAATTCTCCCGCCCCTTGAAGGCCCGTTTTATTGTTGTCGACCGTGTACATTAGCCATCGTTTTACAGCAGTGTTCGAGGCCCAGTGGTAGGTCCGGGCAACGAAGCGGACCCATGCCTTACCCATCACAATGGAAGGCATGTTCGCAACTAGCTTGTCGAGAAAAAACTCGGCCCGCGAACGGTTGGCAAGCCGTAGATACTCCAAGTCGTGTTGGAGCATCGCCTCCCACACTCTTGATGATTCGATTTGCACGGCATGTCTTTCGAGAATATCAAGCCAGCGATCTGTCCGAGGCGGTTCTGAAGTCAAGCATAACGCCGATAGCGCATTGAGCGTAGGGTAGTTTCCTTTTGGCAGTGCTTGCATCAACCCACGCCCCCACAAAATTGAGGTGTCCTGATCCGTGTCATCAATGTTGGCTTCGATGGAAGTCTCTGCGACACAGGTTATTAGCCAGCGTTCCATTCGGTCGATCAACTCGGTAGGAACAGGTGATCCCTTTTGGGCTACATTTGCGATTGCATAAGCGGCGTCATTTCGGAATTTTATCCCAACAAAACCTTTGTCCTCCAACTCGGCCACCAAGGAATAAAAGTTGGGGATTGCAAGGCCGGCTGGAACCAGCTCTTGTAATGCGCTCGTAACGGGAATCTCGTTGCGTGTCGGATCAAGCCCTTTCACGATTCGAATCGTCTTGGCCAGATCAAGTTTTGCTAAAGCAGCCAGTTCTCGACCAGCCTGAATTGCCCCCCCGCTCATACTATGTTTTGGATGCTCCCATGCCGTCTCGTCTGTCAATTCATTGAACAGGTTGAGAATATCTGAGTCAGTACTACGAGCCATTTGTTCCGCGCTCATAGGACTTCCAATCATCTGTACCCCTGTGAAGCCTATATCCCTGTCTGAAAGATCAGGAAACGCACGTTCCTCTTCTACGATGAATTTTTGCAAGTTTGAACTGCGCCGCTCTTCCGGCAATGCACGAAGCAGTCGCAATCGATGTTGACGATCCAATTTCAATCTTTGAAGCCGAATTTCAGCGTCATCTCGTTGGACTGTGTCATTGTAAAAGCGCCAATCGCGTAGTGTGGCTTCCAAATGATCAAGGCTTTGTTTGTCGAGATAGGGACTCACGGACTCAATCAGCGAGATACTTTCCTTGTGCATATTGTTGTATGGCCCGAGTACAAGTCGCCTTGGATCTTCGAGTAAGTAGTCCAACACACTTTGCGGAGAATGGCTAACAATTCGTATAAGGCCCATGGCAAGCAGTCTGTGTACAAATAACAGGTCGGATTGCGCATTGACGGCCAGAAATTCAAGATAGCCTGCTAGGTCAGATTCCGCCCATCCTTGTATCCCCAGTTGAATAGCACGAAATATGGGCTTCTCGGAGCGAATTTCCTCATCATCCAAGTCTTGAAAAAGCAGGCCTCTGCTTCGGCGATAACCGGTCACTACCGCAGGCGGATCTGAAGCACAGAGATCCAAGCCTTCAAGCAGGAGTGGCCATATGGATAGAACGAAAAGTTTGGGTGCAGCCTCAGCGATTGCCTCAAGATCGTAAAAATGGCGCACCTCAAGTATTGATTGAATATTGTCGGAAACTTTGGAGGCAACGCTTGGAACTGCGTCGGACGGGGTGCTCGAAGAAGCTTTCGCACGATCAATTTGGCGCTTGAGCCAAGTCGCGACTAACTTTGGGGCTTCATTAGGCAGGGCTGCGCACACAACGCCCGTCAGATGCCTTATGGACCAGTCGGGAACCGATGTCCGGCTGGCAATCAAGATGAGACTATCCATCCACCGGCCCGTACTCGGCGCAACGTCGCCGCAGCCAAGGACCTGCCAACTCAAGCTGTCCCGTGCTTCGTCTGGTAGCCAGTGCCTTTGCACGAGGTCGATGACCGCGTCGGGATTGAAATGCAATGCCCGTTTAAGCAAGGGCAGCACAACTCGAGGTTGCTCTTCAGGCAAGGTCATAAGTCGGTGTAGGTGCGACTGAGTAAAGAATGTAAACCATCCAGGGCTTCCGACGGAGGCCCCAATAAACCGAGGCAGAAACCACTGGTCCATCATTGCCTGTTCTATCAGTTGACGCTCGGCAGGCAGTGGTTTGGCTTGCAAACCCAGGAACTCGATCAACAACATTTTGAGGTGAGGGCGAAGTTCAGCCGCCCACAGCTTACGAATTTCTGTGTTGTATTCCTCGGGACTTGCGTCTCGGAAGTATCCAAGTGCGTGCCACAACTGGGGGCGAATTCGCAGACTAGCCTGCTGTGCACGAACCGTTTCAGTGAGGCTGCCACTTTCTTCAAGAAAACTACGTGCTCGTACGAATTCATAAAGCGTCTGATGTCGAAATTCGACCCGCCTAGGCCCTTGATCTAAGCGTAGCAATCCAGTCGCAACCAGTGCCTGAATCTCTGGATAGTTGTCCTCAACTATAGCCAAAGGCAGGCCAAGCACCTCACGGTCGGCCATCAACTTTGCTAGGTGCCGTAACGTCGCTCTGCGTCTTCCGCTGGTATCACTTAGTACATGTGTCTCCCACTGTTTTTCCAGCAACCCCTGAAAACTTCTCAGGGCCTCCAGTTCAGTCGCGCCCTCTAGCAGCGACAGGAAGATGTCCAGTGCATGCGGCGACCTTAGAACCTGCTGAATGTCTTGGTTCCATCCCCCTGCTTGGAGGCCTCTTGCCTCAAGAACACGAAGCACTGTTGGCCACTCGGGCAATTCCAACGTCAGAATGGTAGCATGTAGGTTCCGCAGAGCGGGGTCATGTTTTTGTTCAAACGTCCGGCAAGAAATGACGGTGTGTACACCTTGTGCATCAGCAAGGTCCTGGACAAGGTCGAGCAAAACACGCAACCGCGCTGATTGTTGAACAACGAGGTCAGCCAACGCATCGACTTGGTCAATGACCAAGAGAACCGAATTGCTTTTGGCAAGCGTTCGTAAAACTTCGCCAGTATCCGTTCCGAGATTAAGATGTCTGGCAAGTGACTCTCGATCAAGTAAGTTAGATGGAAGGCGGTCGGCTTTGATGGCAAGCACCTCCCAGCCTGCATCCTGCTTCTCACGAGCAAGCCTCACCAATATTGAGGACTTTCCACTTCCTGGGTCGCCTAGCAAAAAGTTGGTACTCTTCGGTTCTTCAGATAGATTTGCGTTTAGCACGTCCAGTTCTGAACGTTGAAGCCAAGTGCCATCAGGCAACGTGCTCGGCCAGTTTAACAATTGAACTGACGCATTTCGCAACCGACTTGACAGTTCTTCTGGCTTTACAAACTTTGCAAATGTTCGGCTATCAGCGGTGGGAGGCGCTGTGGGGGTGCCCACATTTTTGAGGAATTCGACTAGCGATTTGTGGACAAGTTCTTGGCGTGACCTAGGTTTGGAGATCTGGATATGGTCGGCATCAATCCCGGTCGGCACGACACCCGCAATATTTGGATCACTGCTGTTTCGATCAACAATCAGTATTCGAGGGCCGATTGCAAAACCAAGTATTCGTTTCCCAATGAAGAAGCCTTTAGTCTCATGGAATACACGTACACCAAATCTACGTTGTGCATGTAGGGCTTGAAACTGTCCATTCAGGACTTTGAGCCAAGGGTCATCACTGACCATATTCGTGACCTGATGGTTTGTTCTCAAGGGGAGACGTAGCCAGTTAGCTATAGTTGCTAGATTTGCTCCCTGATGCGGAGTGGCAATGAATACAACACCTGCAATGACGTCAAGTACAGTCAATAGTCGTGGATCTCCAAGCGTCTGAGCTTGTGTCATGCCAGATTTGATGATGAGCCCGCCAAGGCTGTGCCCCACTAATACCAACTTTCGTCCCTGCAAGTTCGGTTCAGCTTGAAGAGCCGCAATGAATGCTTCGCCTTGTTCAACTAGATGCATCGCTGAATCAGTCCAGCCTGATATTGCAGAACAATAACCAGTGATCCAGACATGACAGCCGGCGCTCTCTCCGATCCATTTCGGCCAAAGCGTTGTACAATCATTTGGGTTATGCATCCAAGTTGATTTAGTATCTCCTCCAAGTCCGTGAACAAATACAACATGTATCGCGTCTGGATCTGAAACATTATGAACATTCTCTAAACTTATCATACGTCGATAATTCCTGTGCCCACTATGGGTACGGTGTGGAACAGATTCGTTCACAGCTTTCGAGTTGAGTCCTGAATCTTGCCAGAGTAGCCTTCGATTCCTGATTGGCGTGGGACGTTCCGGCTGGCTTCACTAGACTCAGATAGCGGAGCATGTACAAAAAGGGGCAAATCTCGCGTTGACTTTTTTTAAACTGCTCTAACATTTTTCTGCCAGGTATTAAATCTCTCATATCCACAAAACGGACATAACAGTACCGTACCAGCATTGACTTTCGCATTCATACAAGCATTCAATTTATTTTCGCACATCCGCTACAAGAAAAGTTACACAGACAGCAACTACTTCTTTTGTTATATATACTTATAAGATCACGTTCAGGCCATGCGTATGTAAATAAAAAGTCACCCATTGTCGGATGGTTTCATCCGGAATGACCGACTTTTGAATGACAAACCAAAAGCAAAACCAATAAAAGCAAAAGAGTACAGCGTATAAATGAAATTCCTTGTCTTGCTTTGGAGTGAACTGGAATAGTCATGAGGCGGGGATCATTTGATAATATTCAAGACCAAGCCTCGCTCCCCGCTTTTATGGATTTCTTTTAAGCCAGTTGCACGCAGCAATGTATATGTTTTCCAATGCCTCTTCTTGATTTAAAGTTGGCCCATCATGACCGTTTGCTTGCATATCTTCTATTGTTTCTAAAATTGACTCTGCCGTTTCTAGAGCATCGCTCGCAAATTTATATGCACTTTTTGGCATCTTGTGAGCATAATATAATTCAATAATTTCCTCTAATTCTTCTCTTGGGTCATCTTCTGGCATTTTTACTCCAATTCATTTATTAATTACATGAAAATATGATCGTTAAACTTCAATTTGTTTTTTTTAACACTTCTCGAATATTTTCCTGTCCGTTATTAATTTTCTCTTCTTCACAGAATGTACATAGAAGGAAACTCACAGCATTGAATTTCAAATTCACGCAAGAATGCAATTTTATTTCATCCGCTACAAGAAAATAACACCAACAACTGCCCAGCAATTTTACAAGACCTATAAAATAACATGCTTATGTTAAACTGACTGGCCATTAGTTCAGATCAATCCGCGCAGTTCTGACAGGCTTCATATTTCCATCCAACGTATTAAGCCTGACAATATGTCTTGATGTTCCACGCTCGTTCTGTTCAAATAAAAATGCTCGATCCCCATCATAATAAACAGTTCCCAGGCCAAAATGCTCTTTTTCACCAAGCCAGACTTCTCCTTGAATCATTTGATATCCATATTCTCCTGGCGGCACATGAACTTCGATTTCATCACCGCGTTTGACATAGAGAAGAACTGCTTTTTGTCCGGTTGTGCGGTTATTGAGGATGAAAATAGTGTTCGGGGCATCATTTGAGATGAGCTTGAAGCTGCATGTGCCCTTTTCTTGAGTTCGCATTTCGTATTTGGTCTGGAAGTTCTCCCTGGCCGGTGGGGCGGGAGTCTTGGCGGCCGGGACGGGTGCGACGGGATGGTTAACCCCGGTACTCTTGATATTCCTGATTGCCTGAAAGGCGATGAGGGTTATGAAGACGGCTGCCCAGACCCAGAATGTGCCGATCTTTTTCTGTGTGCTGGACCCTGCCTTGGCCCAGGTGCGCGAGAAATGCTTTTCGTTTTGCCTGATCTTCTCTTCATTGATGGCTTCGAATGCGCGCGAATAAATGACCCCGCATTTCGGACACTCATAGTTGGGGCCATTCTCCTCATGGTCCAGATAACGGCACTTCGGGCAGATTTTCATGTTAGCTGAACACCTTTGCCACGATCCCCACTGTTTTGCCCTCTCCCCAAAGCGAGAAAGCCTCACTTTGGATTTTGCTTAGCACTGCTCGAACACTTTCCTGTCCATCATTTAACTTCTCATCTTCACAGACGGACATAACAGGACATTTTCAGCATTGACCTTCACAGTCATCAAAGCATGCAATTTCTTTTCGCACATCCGCTACAAGAAAAGTTGCGCCAACGGCAACTACTTCTTTTGTCATACATACTTATAAGGTCACGGTCGGATCATGCGTACGTAAACAAAAAAGCACCCCTTGCCGGATGGCTTCATCCAGAATGGCCGGGTTCTGGCCGATGAGGCAAAGCCCACAAAGTAATAAAGGGATTTCAGCGTGAAACTGAAATCCCTTGTCTTATTTTGGAGTGTTCTGGTCTGATTAATAAGCGGTAATTCTCAGCAGAAAATCAAATTTCCAGATCCCCCCGCTTCATATTCTTCCCTGGCGTACATTTTGCTCAATACCTCTCAGGAGGTGCGTCATGCGTGTCAGTTCCAAGCAATACTTAGAGGCTTCGTCACAACTATCCAACAATGGCGAGACATCCCAGAACGAGTTGTTCGCCAAGCTCGGAGCGCGGAAATCCTTTCGTGACGGGGATGCGAACCGGGACGGGGTCATCACAAAGGACGAAGTGAACCTGTCTGCCGAAGCTTTTGCGCGGCTCGACGCGTCCAAGGATGGTAACGTCACCCTGGAGGAAATATCTGCCGCCATGTCAGGGCGTGGGCAGGACGTCTTTTCCTATTACACTTCAAAGAAAAGCGGGGCCAACTCCCTTGATCTTTTGAGCAATATTCTGGGTGAATCCTCAACAAGCGAGGACACGTCAGCCTCGGGAAAAGCGGCCCGACAGTATGTGGCAAGCATGGATGCAAACAAGGACGGCGTTCTGTCCAGGGCAGAGGCGTCCGTATCCGCATCAGCCTTCAGCAACATCGACACCAGTGGCAACGGCACCATTGAAGTGAAGGAAATGCAGGCTGCACTCAAGATTCACGAGGCGAAAATTTCCAGTTACTTCTCTTCGCTGGCGGACGGCTCCACCAACTCCACTTTGCAGAAGGAAGTCTGACAAACTTACTGGTGGGATTAATCGTTAAAAATCAGCAGGCCATGCAATACTTGCAGAATCATTCAAATAATTCATGATTATATACTACGGCATTACATGCTAAATTATAATCGAATACATGCATGGATGCTCTGCAAAAAGTCGTCACAATTTTGAAGAATGGCGCTCATGACTTTTTATTTATCTCAAAGGAATGGATTCCCGCCTGCGCGGGAATGACACTCAGACTCTATCGTCACTCTTTTTACAGTGCATTCATACGTGACGACACTACAAAATTATTCATCAATTTGAAAAAATACGAATTCACGCTTTTCTATCTATTTGAAAAGAATTGATTTCGCGCCATTGCCAACATATTCCGCCTACGCGGAAATGACACTCAGGCACTTTCGCTATTTTTTGTAGTGTCGCCAGATATTATATTTGTGGATGTCATGCGAGCAACAGGGGCGCGCAGCAGAACCGAAATCCATTCGGTTCTGCTCCACTGGTTCATCCTGAATTCTGTCCGGTTCATGGTCTTCTGCCGTAGTATTCCCTCACTGTGGTGAACTTGGTCATGACAGCGTCCCACATGCGCAGGGCGTCTTCTTTGGCGCTCTCCGGACAGGTCATTTGAATCTCTATATCGGGTTTTTCCGGATCTTTTGGGACGCCCTGAAATCTCCAAAAAGCGGTCAGCCTGAGTTCGTCGTCATCCTTGTTGCCGCCGACGTACACTTCTTCCAGCCCTTCCATTCCGGCCAGCACTCGTTTTTGTGAACGCAGCACATGCAGTTTCATCGCGTATTTCCTGACCACGCCCGAAATGACGTAGATGCTTTTGGGGGGTTCGGAAGTTACAGGGGGAAGAGTGTCAAAGCGCAGATAAATCTTGGGCCGGGATTCGCTGGCGTGCCGTTTGGCCCCAAGGCTCGCCTGCTCATACCAGGTCTTCAGCCCTTCCACCCTGCCCCCGGCCGAAAAAAAGCTGTCCGGAGCCACGTTCTTGTTGCCGAAGCGGTAGTGTTTGAACAAGTTCAGGATTCGACCTTCCATGTTGAGGCATGCTTTGCCAATATCATATGAACGGCTTTCCGTCAGACGCAGAATGGCTTCGGGCAAACCTATGTGCACATCAATATTATGGTCCGCCATATTGCCGTTGTAACAAAGGAGCATTGCCGGATATCCAAAGAGGTGGCTGACGTCCTCTTCGGCCCAGCCACCTTGAGTAGCAGGCCCAACTTTGCCTCTTCCAAGGTAGGTCTTATGCTCCCGATCTCTCACAGTCGTCCAAACTTCCTTCAGGTACTCTTCACGATCCCGACCTTTTTCCCACGCAATTTCCTCGATTGTTATTTTATTGATATTGTGAATGCCTGCCCCCAGTTTCATATCCTTTGGAACAGGGATCATGAAGCGCCCTATGGGGAACATGGTCACAGGACAGGGGGGCAAGTTTGGATTCGGGCTGGCGGTGTCGATGGTCATGTAATG
>NZ_FORX01000035.1 GCF_900114115.1 Desulfomicrobium apsheronum
GTCACGGGCGCCCAGACGGGAGGCGGCACCGGCAATCACGGCCTCGGTGACACCCTGACAGGCATCGAGGAAGTTTTGGGCACGAACGACGCGCTGCACGGCGACGTGCTGACGGGCGACGACGCCGACAACATACTTGACGGCTTATCGGGCCACGACACCCTGTACGGCGGTGGCGGGAACGACACGCTGTATGGCCGCGAAGGCTTCGATGTCCTGTACGGCGGCGACGGCGACGACCTGTTGCAGGGCCATGCCGGCAACGACTTCCTCTATGGCGGCGCCGGTGACGACGTCCTCATTGGCGGCTACGGACGTGATGTCCTGTATGGCGGCGAGGGGAACGACACACTCGTGGGCGGCAATACGACAGACCCATCATCCTCCTTCCCCATCTGGGATACCCTCAATGGCGGCGCCGGGGCCGATGTGCTCACCGGTCACGGGTTGGGCGAGGTGGCCGACTACGCCGGCAGCCTGGCCGTGGAGATCGATCTGAACAACGTGACTCAGGTCCAGGGGAATGGCGCGGCCGGGAACGACGCCATCGGCGACGAACTGCGGAATATCTTCAATGTCAGCGGCTCTTCCTATGCCGATACGCTCATCGGGAACGAACACGACAACTATCTCTGGGGCCAGCAAGGAGACGACCTGCTTATAGGCGGCGCCGGAGCGGACACCCTTTGGGGCGGCGAAGGCATCAACATCTTGGAAGGCGGAACGGGCGGCGACGTCCTCAGGGGCGGGACGGGCCACGACATCGCCAGCTACCGGAATGCAGCGGCAGGGGTGCTTGTGGACATGAACGACCAGGACAAGGATCCGCGTATTTCCGACGGCCAGGCCGGGGCCGGCGTCGACGGGGAGGAGCACGGCGATCATCTTTTCTACATTGACGGCGTGTGGGGTTCGGAGCATGGCGACACGCTGCTGGGCCGCGACGTCGGCTGGGACGGCGTGAACTACATGAGCTCCAATGACGAACTGCGCGGCTTCGGCGGCGACGACAGCCTCGTGGGTTTTGGCGGCAACGATTCGCTGTACGGCGGCGACGGCAATGACACCCTGATCGGATGGAAGTACGACCCTCTTAATACAAATATGAATAGGGATTCTGGCATCGACCTGCTCGACGGCGGTGCCGGCGACGATCTGCTGATCGGCGGGCCCGAGGATTCCGTGCACGGAGGGGAAGGGTTCGACGTCTTCGCGCTGGAGGCCGAGGATTTAGGCTTTAGCCACACCTTGGACCTGAGCGCCATGGTTTCGGAAGGGCGCATCTCAGGTATCGAAAAAATCAGTCTGTACGGCGTCAACGGATGGGAGGAGAACGTCTTGACACTCAAGGCCAGCGACGTTCTGTCCGTTTCGGACACCGACACCCTGTGGGTGTTCGGCGAGGGCCCCGCGGAAGTGGCCGCGACGGATTCGGGATGGTCCCTTGTGGCCATGAACGTAGTCGGCGCCGATGGGTTTGACTACAATCATTACACGAACACCGTCGGAACAAGCGTTGTCCACTTGATGGTGGCCGAGGATATCGCGACGCAGCATGTAGTGCCTTTCGCATGACCTCGGGAAAGGGAGCGCTGGCCGGAAATGTCCAACTGCGCGGAAGGGATGAGAACCTCGCATGCTGCATCGCCGGGCGTTGAAACGGACGGGATATCTGAAGTCGGAACAGGTGGTTGCAGGAAAAGACTGGGCAATTCATCACGCGAGGTTAGCATGAGTCAGCCGAACAGGTTGGCGGATCGGATCCGTCAGTCTGTTCGGCTGACTTTTTTCTGCTCCTTAGCCATGGCCTTCCTGATCGGAGTTTCAGGACCGACGGGCCCGCAATCGTGTCATGCCGCTGCTTCGGACTTGGGCATCGATGGAGCTTGCCCAAGAGCGATGACAACTTGGCCCCAAGATTCATACCTTCTCTCTGGCCAAGGCGGACAGAAAACTGTTTCTCCAAGCCGCACAGGGGATTCTCTTCTTGTGCTTGGGCCGTACCTGGAAATGCTTGAGGACCGGACACGTTCCCTGACCGATATCGGCCAGGTCCTGGGTTCCCTGGAGTTTCGGCCCGTCTCCACCTCGTCCGTGAATCTCGGCATGGCCGACTCCGCCTGGTGGTTCCGCTTCACCGTGCGCCTCGACCCAGGCCAGGATTGGTACTTCGACCCCGATTGGGCCTACGTCAGGACCCTCGACTTCTATTCTCCCCTCCCCGGGTCGGTTTCAGGCGAAAGGCGATGGGCGCGCACGCCCCACCGATTCGGCTCAACGACCGAGGGGCGTCTAATACCCCTCATCGCCGACGGGCTAAGCCATACGTATTACTTCAGGATTTTCAGCGAAAGAGTCTCGTTTGTCAGGCCAAGTCTGTGCGAGCGCAACCGCTGCCTTTCCGAAAACAATCTGCGCAGCGCGGCTTTCGGCGCTTTCGTAGCTGTCCTGATGGCCATGGTCGTCTACAACTTCGTCATCTTCATCTATTTGCGGGACCGCTCGTACCTGTGGTTCGTGGTCTTCCACGCCGCGCTTCTGGGGTATTTTTCCAACAAGATGTGGACGCCTTTCTTCAGTTACGAGTTGCAGCCTCTGGTCGCGGCAACGTCCGTCAACCTTTGCGCCGTCTCCATGTGCCTTTTTCTGCGGGACTTTCTTGAGACACGCAAATTTCATCCGATCTGGGACAAGATGCTTTTGGGCATGGTTTTGCCCACGGGAGCCCTGATCTTTTTGGGGCCATTATTGCCGTCCGCCCACATACACACCATGTTCAACCTTTCGTTCAACGTGATTGTGTTCATGATGGGGTTCGGAGTGAGCCTGTCCAGCTGTTTCAAAGGACACTGGCCCGGATGCATCCTGTTCATCGCCTGGTGTCTGGTCTCCGTGCTGTTCTTCGTGTTTTCGGCCACTGTCGTCGGCTGGTCGAGTCTGGGCTACAGCATGGGCTTCAATCTGGCTCTGGCCGGGGAAGCGGTGCTCATGTCCCTGCCGCTGGCCTACCGCATAAGGCAGCTGAAACTTGAGCGTGAGGCTTCGGCCATGGCCACACAGACCAAGAATCTTTTTCTGGCCCGAATCAGTCACGAGATCCGGACGCCCATGACCGCCATCATGGGATTTACGGACATAGCCTTGCAGAAGTCCTCCTGTGATCAGGTGCGGCAATGTCTGCTCAAGGTCAAAATCGCGGCTGCACATCTTTTGGGGCTCATGAACGAGATACTCGATTTGGCAAAGATCGAAGCCGGAAAGCTGGAAGTGGAGCGCAAGCCGTTCGACTTGGCAGCGTTGGTGCGCGAGGTATGCGACATTCTCGCTCCAATGATCCAGAAAAACGGGAACGAGCTGCTCTGCGACCTGGAAGAAGACACGCCGGTTCATCTCCTTGGAGACCCCATGCGGCTCAAGCAGGTGCTGGTCAACCTCGCTGGCAACGCCGCAAAATTCACTTCCGGCGGTGAAGTCAGGATCTCGGTCAACCGCTCCAAGATGCAAAAGGGGGAGGTCGCGCCTGTCGAAGGCCGGGTAAAATTGCATTTTGAAGTTGTCGACAATGGTCCTGGCATTTCCAGGGATGTTCTTCCCCGCTTGTTCAGGCCTTTTGAACAGGGAGGAGGGGATACCGCCAACCGTTATGGTGGAGCGGGTCTCGGCCTGAATATCAGTTCCCGGCTTGTGGATCTCATGGGCGGGCATATCGGTCTGTCAAGCGAACCGGGACGCGGCTCCGTATTTTGGTTTGCCCTGGAGTTCGATCTGCAAGACCAGCCCCATTCCCCGGAGCATATGGTCCCCCCGGCCATGCAGGGAAAATCCATCCTCGTGGCCGATGACCATCCCGCAGCGCTTCGGGCTTTGTCTGGTGCGCTGGTCCGCCTGGGGTTTGTTTGCGTGGCCGTCGAGTCCGGACAACAGGCCGTGGAGGCGGTAGCTTCCGACCCCGAGAAATTTGCCCTGGTCATCCTTGATTGGGCCATGCCCGGACTCGACGGCCCGGAAACCCTGTACAGACTCAAAGCGAGGGGCCTGCCCGCCAATGTCCCGGTATTGCTTTCAGCCCTGTCGTCACATGTTGACCCGCAAGGACGTGACCTGGCTGAAATCGGAGCGGCAGGGCTTTTGGTCAAGCCTGTTACCCATGTAGGTGTGCTCAGGGCCGTGCTGACGGCCTTTGGGGACGGGTCCGACCGGAGCGCCCAAGAATCCGGCAAAGATCTGAATCTTTGTCCGCGTGACGGCATCAGGGGGCTGCGTGTTCTTCTGGTCGACGACAATGTTTTCAACCAGGAGGTCACGTGCACCATCCTTGAGGAAATCGAGGCGGTCACCGAGGTCGCCAACAATGGCCTGGAAGCCCTGCAGCGCTTGGAAGAGGCACAAGAACCCTACGACGCCGTACTTATGGATATGAGCATGCCGGTCATGGACGGGCTTGAAGCAAGCCGTCGGATACGCTCCATCGGGAGATTTCGCGAGTTGCCCATCATCGCCATGACCGCCAACGCCATGAAGGGAGACCGTGAAACCTGCCTTGCCGCCGGCATGAACGATCATCTGGCCAAACCCATTGACACCCGGGAACTCTTTGATGCTTTGGAGAGATGGGTTCTGCGCGGAAAAATTCTGGCCCCTCGATTGCGATATCGTTTTGAATCGTGATCATCACCTGCCGTGCCGCGGCAGCTTGGGTTGCGACGCGGCATACCTAATAATGAGTAATTTTTGGAAATAAGTACTAGGGTAGAGTAATTACGTATTTTTTTCAGAATATATATCGGGATATGGATTCAGTATGCCCAGGATACCTCCTAAAACAACGTACAAGATGTTGTGGCTCGTAACTACCCAATACGGAACCATATGGTTCAAATCGGGATCGCACCAAGGAGGAAGGGCAAAATGAAAGGAAAGCGCTTTGTACATCACGGAATGTTCTGGCCGTTGGTTGTCGTGTTTTTGAGTCCGATGTTTTTCATGACGCCATGTCTCATGGCCCAGGAAAGTGCCCCCATGATTCAACCCCTGGGCGCGCCTGGGGTGGATTCGGTGCTGGAGGGCGTGTCTGCGGGCGGCGATTCCCTGAAGGCTTCCATCCAGTCCGCCATGGATGCCAATCCTAAGTTTTTGAGTCGGAAGCACGCGTATTCCATTTCCCACGACGCATACCGTGAATCCTACGGCGCGCTTCTGCCGCAGCTGGATTTCATGGCCAGGGGCGGATATGGCCTGCGTCGCAACGACACGACCATCGCCAGGGAGGCTGACGGCCAGGGCGAGGAATGGTCCGACGAGCAGCGTCTGGTCCTGTCCCAGCTGCTCTATGATGGCGGTCTTACGCGGTCCAAGGTCGAGGCCGACAAGCTGTACTCCGAATCCAAGAAGGAGGAACTCTTCAACACGGCCGAGGATGTCGGCCTCAGCGCCACGCAGTATTTTCTGGACGTGATCCGGGCCAGGGGGCTGGTGGAGCTTTGCGTGCGCAACATCGAGGAGCACGAGAAGCTGCTTGACCTGACGCGCATCCGGCAGGAGAGCGGCGGCGGCACGCAGGCTGACGTGACCCAGGCCGAAGCGGCGTTGCAGGAGGCGCGTTCACGATTGATCCAGGCCAACCAGGCCCTGGACGACGCCGAGGCGGGTTATGCTCGATTTTTCGGCGACAAGCCCGGTGTTTTATCCATGCCCGAGCCACCGCTGCTGGCCATCCCGCAGAGCGAGCCCATCGCCATCGGCATGGCCCGGGACGGCAATCGCGCCCTGAAGGCGGCCCGCCTGGCCGTGCAGCAGAAGGAACTGGAGATCAAGTCAGCCAAGGGCGTGTATTTTCCCAGATTGCATGCCAAGGTTGCGGCTGGTCGTTCCGACAACACTGGCGGTTACGAGGCAAGCTACCACGACGCCTCCGCCATGCTGGAAGTCAATTTCAACCTGTATCGCGGCGGCTCGGACGCCGCTTCCATCCGCAAGTCCAAAAATGAGAAGCTCCGTGCCGAGCAGGATGCCCTGGATATCGAGCGTCAGGTGGAGGAGGATGTTCGCACGGCGTACAGCTTCTTCAAGGCAACGGGCAAGCTGTTGCCTGTGCTGCGCAATTTGACAAACGAAAATGCGCAGGTGGTTTCAAGCTACACGGATCAGTTTCGCATGGGACAGCGTACTCTGGTGGATCTTGTTTCGGCGCAGAAGAGTCTGTTCAGTTCCCAGCAGGTGTACCTGAATGGCATGACGGCGCACACGTTCTCGTACTATCGACTGTGTATGCCCGTTTCCCAGCTCATGAGCGCTCTTGGCGTGGATCTCAAGGTCAAGGGCCTGGGCGAGATCACGGGCGAGTAGGCCGGTTCCTTGGCGGTGTCGTCCCCGATTCCCCCCGACCGGCTGTTCATTGTCCGGGGGGGGAGTCGGGGAACACACCCCCACGGGGTGTTCTGATCATACGCGGATAGCGGCATAATCTACCGAAAACGCCGATGCCTTGCTTTTTCGTCGACATCTGGGAAAGGAAACAAAAACGCCGTTCGTTCAATGTTGGTGGAATTACCGCCTTACGGTTCTGAAATGCCGTAGAAAGCGGGTGTCTTCAATAGTCAAGACTTATGATAACGGGAGCTCCAATGCGCATTTTGTTTACGCATGTGAATTTTCCGGCGCAATTTCGAAATCTGGCGTCATTGTTGGGTCGAGATCCCGGCAATGAAGTGGTCTTCGCCACCCAGGAAGAGCGACCGGAATGGAACATTCCCGGAGTTCGCAAGGTGGTTTACGTTCCCGAGCGGCCAGAACAGGCCCCGGAGCAGGCCCTGATGCGCAGATTTCGAAATACCGAAAAGAAGGCTGAAGCGGCATTGCGTGCCATGCTTCAGTTGCGCGCCCAAGGCTTTGTGCCTGATGTCATCTATGGCCATTCCGGGTGGGGCTCGACAATGTTTTTGCAGGATGTCTTCCCGGAAGCCGCGTTCATGGGCTATTTTGAATGGTTCTATGGTGCCGACAGCGCGGATATGCGTTTTTCGGGCAAGCCGCTATCGCTTGAGGCGCGCACTGAGGTCCGCGTCAACAACCTCCCTATTCTCGCCGATCTGGCGGCCTGCGATCAGGGCATCTGCCCGACTCGCTGGCAGCTTGAACAGTTTCCTGCGGAGTTCCGGTCCAAGATATCCGTCATTCATGACGGCTTGGATACGAATTATTTTTCTCCCGATGCAGCCTCGCGCATGGTGCTCCCAGGCCTTGACCTCTCAGGGGCAAGCGAAATCGTGACCTACGCCACGCGAGGCATGGAGCCCTATCGGGGGTTTCCGCAGTTTTTGGAAGCTGCGGTGGAAGTGGTCAGAAAGCGTCCTGAATGTCATGTGGTCATTGGGGGGAGTGATCGGTCATGTTATGGCGCGCCGCCCGCTCCCGGAAAAACCTGGAAGGAAGTGCTCGTGGAGCGGCTGCGGCCCGATCCGGAGCGCATCCATTTCGTGGGGGCGCTTCCGTATGCACACTACCTCACGCTGCTTCAGGCGTCTTCGGTGCACGTTTATCTGACGCGTCCGTTTGTCCTTTCGTGGTCATTTTTGGAGGCCTTGTCTTGCGGATGCCTAGTGGTGGCTTCAGACACGGAGCCCGTGCGGGAGGTGGCCACTGACGGGCACAACGTTCTCATGACCGATTTTCGGTCCCCCCAGGCCATTGCGGCCCGCATCATTGAAGCGTTGGAAAATCGAAGTCACTTGCGCAACGTGCGGGAAGAGGCCCGCAGGACCGTGGTGAATGGTTACGATTTGCGAAAACTCCTGCCTCTGCAGGTGGACACATTGCGCAAGACCGTCGAAAAGCGGGGCATCAAGATTTCTTCTCTTTGAAATTTCCTTTTCATTTCCGATATTGCAGGTGGCGGGGGGTAATTTTCTGACGGCCATGATCCGTAAGCGCGATACGCCGCGTTTCAGATCGGTATTGTGATGCGATATCACTCAAGGAAAGGGCCGCCACCCTGTCGGACACATGCCATTGCTCTCAAAGTATGTAGGAACTTCGTATTTTTTCACATCAGTGCGATTCATTTCACCTAAACGATAAATTTTGCATAATGGCCAATGCGCGTCTTCGTGAGCTTAAGTGTGCCACAGGCGTGATTTGCAAAGGCGAGTCTCGATTTGATTATTGCATAGGTAAATAAGTATTTTATTCTCAAATAAGTAATAAAATCTACCTAATTTATGTATATAATGACAGGTCAAATTAAATAAATATGCATATTACTAAGTACGTTGAATCTCGTTAGCTTGGCCTTGAATCATAGCTTCAAAACGTGATCGAGGAGAGATTCTATGTATACTATCAATGTTGGCGTACGTCAGGGAAACGGTGACTTTCAGGAAGTGCGGATTGACAACGGCGGCAGATTGAATCTGGCCAATGGCGACCGGCTGGTTCTTGCCGCTGCTCCTGAAGATGTCGAGATCGTGTCCGGGGATCGGGGTGATTATGTCGTCCGGTTGAAAGGGGGAGAGGAGTTCTTCGTGGCTTCGGCCGATGACGGCAAGGAGCTTGTGCTTATTTCGCCGGACACAGGGGAACCTCTGATCATGTTCGACATTCAGCACCCTGAGCAGGAGGTTGACGCACATGTCAGTCAGCCGCTGGGTATTCATCAGGCCAGCGTGGCGGGCACCGAATTTCTGCAGGAGGATGTCGGAGAAGATCTGGGCATGGGGCAGCTCCTTGATATGGCTTCCTTCAGCGCCGAGAGCGGCGAAGAGTTGACCTCTGCTTCCGGTCCGTCTTTTCCTGACTGGGAAGAACCGGCCGGCATCTTGCCCGGGGATGACGGGACGGGCGATTCAAACAGCGCGCCTTCCGTCAGCGGCTCCGTGAACCTCGGCTCCATCGACGAAGACGGCAGTCTGGTCTTTGCGCGGGCCGATCTGCTGGCCACGGCCTCGGACGCGGACGGCGACGCCCTTACCGTGACCGGACTTTCCGTCGCCTCGGGCGACGGCACGCTGACCGACAACGGGGACGGCACGTGGACCTTCGCGCCCTCTGCCGACTGGAACGGCGCCGTCATCTTCAACTACACGGTCTCCGACGGAAACGGCGGCACGATCGACACGTCCGCAAACCTGACCGTCAATCCGGTCAACGACGCGCCGGGCATCGACGTCAACGCCCCGATCAACGTGGAAGCCGAAGCCACCGTCTCCCTTGCGGGATACCTCCATGCCGGGGATGTCGACAATGCGGCGTCGGAACTCGCCTATACGATTACCCACGCTCCGGAGTTCGGCACGCTGATGCTGGATGGCGTCGCCATCACGGATTTCTCCGGCACGGTCTTCACCCAGGCCGA
>NZ_FORX01000036.1 GCF_900114115.1 Desulfomicrobium apsheronum
CCGCCAACTGACGAACGTCTGAAAGACATCAGCGACCTTTCGGATTCTTTTCAGCACACTGGCACCCACCAGCCTTTTTTTCGTTCATGATACGTTCAAAAATTGTAGATTTTCCTTTTTGAATAACATCCTGCTCAATATCGTCGGATGTATAGCCAAAACAATAGCATACGAGTTCTGACATAATCAAACTCCTTAAAGAAATTTTCCGATGAATGCATGATTTTCTCTGAATTGATTACGGCCAGGATGACGGCGATGTCAATTTTTGGCTCTGACGTCGGAAGGAATTTTTCAACACGCTGCTAAGGCTCTCATGCCGCAGCACGTGGACAAATCCCTTCTCCCAAGCATCCCCAAGCCAACGCCGTGCAAAAAGTAAAGACATCCTTTGGGCCTATCGCAGATCAGGGACGCCCGTGTAAGACGCGGTCGCCTGAGCGCTTACCCCACATGCCTTTGAGCGGTTACGCTTTTCTGAATTTCCGGCAGGTAAGCCTGTCGATGGTAGTAGTTCTTCCGAAAGAACACGGAGGATCAGGCTATCAAAATAGACGGTAATTGATTGATTTTACGAGGAAGCTCATTTTTTTTATCGAGCGGTTAGGATTGCTGTGTAAAATAAAAGGGTGCCTGTCATGTGACAGGCACCCTTGTTTTTTTTTCATTTCGTTGGAGGTAGATATCTCATGGTCACACAAGAGTCAATGGTAATTTTGAGGAAAAGCGTGCCAGCTGAAAATTATTCGGAGGCATGGCTTACTGAACAGCAGGTCGCTTTAATGATCGGGATGAGTCTGTCAACGTTGCAGCAAAATAGGCATAAACGAAGAGGGATCAAATATACTAAAATTGGAAGATCAGTTCGATATGCTTTGTCAGATGTGATTGAATACATGAATTGTCATAAAATTGATTTCGATAAATAATTACAGTTTGAATAACATTGATCGCAAAAAATATTTTTTAAGCAATGAAGACAGTTTTTGTTGCTGATATTAACCTGTAAATGTTGGAGCAGTTATGAAGTCTTTAATTTCAAAAAAGGTTTTAGCGCTTAGGGATGTTCTTGGAGAACTAAACCATGGGAGTTCGTATTTGGAGAATACAAAGTTTATTCGTGAAGTTGTCGCTCAATGTTTAGAGTCAGTCCTGGAGTATGATAATGATAATGTGTTGCCGTGGGTGCACGGAGAAGCAGAAAAGCACCGTGAAATTATGTTGTTTGTTACAGGTCAAGGTAAAGTCGAGTTTGAAATTAATCGTGAAAAATATAAAGGTTATGTTTCGTTTTGTTCAGCAACTCAAAATATACCAAAAGAAAAAGCAGTTCGCTTTTTAATCGAAATGTTAGGTTATGTTCAACTTGCAAGACTTCTGGATGTTAATTTGAACAAAAAAACATCATCCGGTTATACGTATTTTGGCAGAAACCCAAAAGTGATTGGCCCAGAGGTCATTGATCTACGAGGAAGATATTTTTATAAGTCAAATGAGATATTATTTTCAAACTTCTCTGGTGGCGTCGATTTTTGTGTTGTCCCGTATATTAATGGAGATGAATACTTTCTCCTTCCATTCACCCTATATAAAAAGCCTGCACGAACCGGGGCACAAGGTTTTTTAGCTCCTGGACTACCCAGTTCGAAGCACCTTTTGCTTAATGCAAATAGTTTGAACTCAAAAAAGAACGGTAAGGTTTTATTTTTCGAAAATTTAAAAATGGCTAGCGAAATACAATCAAGGATTGATGACGCAAAAAGTATTCCTAAAGATGTATACATTATTACATCTCATTATGGTGGTATCAATGCGATCGATAATGTTGATATGTCATGCATTGCTGAGCATGATGTGTATATTATTCCTTCTCCTTCAAAAGATGGTTATTTTAACGCAATCATGTACGCCAAGAAGTTTATGGAACTCGGTGCAAATAAAGTTATGGTGGTATTAGATCCTACTCTTGAACACCCCAAGCGGGAAATTGATGATGATTATGCCGAATTGTCGTCACCGATTGAGCGGTTTATAGCGCAGAATGCGATTTGTTATAAAGAAAGAGATATCGCTCCGATGATTGATCGAATTGTGAAATTTGCGATCCCTTATGAAAGGTTTGTTTCTTGGGCGCAAGATATGATGATTATCAATGTTACAAGTTCTGTCTCTTCAGGCGATTCGTTTTCGTCGTTGGTATCCAATGGATTCGACATGGTGCGAGCACCTCTTAAAGAGATAGACGACACAGTTATATCACTGCACGTTTTCCTTAGACCAGATAAGGTCACAATGTGTGCTGGATTTTCGCATGAAGGAAAGACGATATTCAATATGTCATTAGTGTTGAGTTATATTTCTGGCATAGACATGTTCATTTTTAAAAACAACAAGCCTGGAAATGTTTTGCTGGTTGATTCTGAGTCTGGGGAAGATTTTATTCAAGAAATACTAGTGCAACTCAGTAAAGCTTATGGTGTTGAAGAAAGTGTTCTGGCTGCATTTCATTACATATCACTTTTAGATATGCCTCGTGATAATGACAATAGATTTGACCTCTTGTCAGAAATTACGCAGATTTGGTTACAGGATTATGTTGAAAAAAATTACATAAGCTTGATAGTTCTGGATAACCTGCAATCAATGTTTGAAAATGCTTCTTCGTCATCGAAAGTTTTGCATTTACTTACAAAATTTGTTGAATTGATGCAGTCAATTAACGTTGCTGTTTTGCTTATTCATCATACATTGGACTCAAAGAAAGACAAACCTCAAGGTTTGACTCAATTGATTAACCGTATGCGTAATTGGATACTTCTTGAAGGTCCAGCTACTCTTGGTCCGGAACTTGTTAAGTTGGATGAGGACGGGGATCCATTTGTTGCAAAATTTATTCATGAGCCAGGTGTTTTGGTTCGAGTTGTGTTCAAGAAATCGAATTCCTATCCGCGTCTGAGAGGCAAGAAATTTTTGTATCACCTCCCGTTCGCAAATGTTCGGACTCAAGAGCCGAAAAAATGGATCAGCGCCGATGATGATTATTATGCTTCAGATGAGTGCAATTTTTCAGATTTTGATGGTTCAAAGCATTTAGGTTGTGTTGATTCGGAATCGTTTAATGATGGTGTAATCGATATCATTCCAACAGATGATAAGGTTGCAGATATTAAGCCTGTTGATGTTTTTCAAGTGCGCTGTGATAGTGTAATAAAGTATGCTCAGAATCATCCGGATTTTAACGGCGCTCAACTTCAAAGAGTTTTCTCTTGGACCAAGAAGCCCGTCAAAAAAATCCTCGATCATCTGGTCGAGTCTGGTGTACTTGATAGAACTGGATCTACAAGTACAAGGATGTATCGTCTTCGTTTGGATTACGATAAAAATTGATGATGTCTTGTTGAATCTATACACTGTAATCAGTATGAATTTAATAAGCCCTTGGCATACGCTGAGGGCTTATTTTTTCGCTCATGTTCTGTTCTAGTTTCTCAAATATTACTCGGCCAAATTAACTTGCAACGGAGGTTCAAATTATACATCATCACCTTCAACCATGGAGTGATTCAGGCGCTGATCCTGAGTCAGGTAATCTGTTGCTTTGTGGAGAGTGCTTCCGCTTCTGTGGGTGACATTTATGGAATTTTGAATCTGTAGAATTTTCTCATGGCGTAGTAGGTTTGATTTGTTTGGTTCGGTTGGTTCGGTTCGGCCTCAGTAACCGGAGGGAACGAACTTTTAAAATATTAAATCATATATATCAGATATTTAACTTGCAGTGCTTTTTCTGTTTCCAATGGATTTTCTAAGCGATCTGAAGGGATTTTTTTGGCGATCTCCATTATGAGTGTGGATGGGCATCTTTGCAGAATCATCCCCTTTTTGAGACAATTGAAAAATACTTTTAATGGCACTCAGTTGATGCGCACCCATGACACCATCAAACATGAGAGATTATCGCTCAAGACGACTTCGCTTGGTTACGTGATCCACTTTTCAATCAATTGACTTGATTGAAAGCCTTGCAACCTTATCGAAGGATCAACAAGTCATAGGTGTTGTGCCGGAAAAGACAGAAATTTGGATTGGATTTAGCGAGAATAATAAAAATGTAATCATAGGTTTGACAAGATCTTTTCTGATAGTCAGAAAAAAGTTATTCAAGATATGTCAGTTAAAAGTGGCATAAACAATAGTTTACTTTGCCGAAATATGTTCAATATAGAGTTCAAGGAGCTTTCTAGCTCTCAAGCTCATGACATCGTCCAGAATTTGAAAGGTCATAACAAAGAGTAAATTCACTAATCTATTGAGTCAAAATTTATTAATATGTGAATAAATTGATATTTGTATAAAATTATCGTTTATGATTATTTAAACAGCAAATATTTTATTTATCATAATAAGTTGGGCATTATCACGTTTGAATTTGTCTCATCAGTAAGATAGTACTGGCAAGTATTAATATTAGTATAATTAGATATGGTTATTATATTTATTTGAATTGTAAGTGGGATTATAAATAGTGATAAGTGCGGATAGTTTTTTGCGAAGCTATCCGCCATTTTAATTTTCATGAAAATATTACTCAGCTTAAAAAAAAGTCTATGCAAAATATGATTGAAATATGTCTTTTTTTACATTTTTTATCAAAAAATTTTCTGTGACGTTGAAATTTGCTTGACAGTATTTAGCCATTTATTCATATATTTAATTGAATAATTAAATTGATCTCAAGGAGGGTTGAAATGGATAAAGGCGCATCCAAAGTTAAGAAAAAAGATGTTGATATGAAAGAGCTGGGAGAGAAGCTACTGAAGTTTGTCCAAGAAAATTCACCTGAAAAAATGGAGCTTGATATTATTCTAGCTAAAAAAGCGTTTGGACACTCTAGGAACATTATAATCGAAGCTTATGCACTAGGCCCAGAAGAACTCAAAAAGTATAAGATTGTTGAAAATAAGGCTTCGTCTCCTTCGAAAGATGTTGAACCTCCTTGTTTAAACAGCAAAGGAACAATTACCATCAAGAAGCAATATGTAGGCGACTACAACAAACAATATCCTTCAAATGAAATCGTCGAGGGTAATTCTTTTGATGTGACTTTTGAGGACGGGAAAATTATTCTAGTAAAAAAATAGTCGAATTTTTTTCACTTTTTACTAACCGAAATGGATGCGGTGCTTCTTTTTCGGTTTTTTTTTGATCAGAACCCTAATGGATCTACCGATCGCCAACCTAATGAAGTCAGCAAAAGTGAAAGATTTTCGCTCAGACTGCCTCGTTTGGTTATGTTTTTATGAGTCGCCTTAGCAAGGGGGGGAAGGATCTCTATGAGGAGTTCTGTAATTCTTGCCGTCCAACTTGGCAGGCACCTTATATGATCTGGTCGAGAGTGCTTGTGACCTATTTGCTTGCAAGTAAAATTTTACGAAATTTAAATTTATTGTTTTATCTAAGTGCAGTATGTGAATATGGATAGAATATCATCGAATTTAAAATTACAAAATTTAGGTATATATGGTATTACCTTATTATATATTCTTCTTTATAAACTAAAAATAATTTATATAATAAAAAACACTACTATATATTATATAGAGAAATAATTAATAAAATTAATTTAATATAAATTAAATAAAACTAAACAATAACAGAAAGAGACTGGGAATAATATACGCCAAGTATATTATTCCCTTTTTAAATTTCAAAAGAAGAAAAACAAAAGGAAAGAAAAATGAAAAAGAAAAATCTTACGTTTGAAGAAAAATTCAATGGTTATTCGATTAACACTTCAAAAGAAAAAAATTTGGGTTGTTTTGTTCCTACTCTGGAAAGATATAACCAGCATCTAGAGGATATGACTATCAAGCATAACAAAGTTATGCAGACCAGATTTGATTTGCGTTATCCTTCCGATGGTTCTGTGAAATTTGATAAAGCTCACATTTATAAATTTAGTGATGGCTTTAAAAAACATTTTTCTCGAATGAGAAATTCTAATCACAAGGTTGATTTGAAACTAGATTGGTCTCCTGATCAGAAGGATTCTTCTGTGTTTCCGCATTATCACTGTAATGCGCTTGTGAATGGCAACGCTGTTCAGTCTGAGTACACGATTCTTAAGGCTGCTGAACATTACTGGGGGAAAGCTTTGAAGAGTGAGAATCAGGGTCTTGTGAATTATTGCAACAAGGGACGTGATGGTGAGAAGCAGGAAAATGGCTTGATGTATCGTCGAGATGATGAGCGGTGTTTGGAGGTTAAAGACAAGATGGTTTATCAGGCGAGTTATTTAGCGAAAATTCGCGATAAAGAAGGATTGAGAAAAGGATCTCATAGTCGGGGAGGATCTCAGCTTAAAAAATAGAGGTTTTTATCGCATTATTTCCACAGGTACGGAATTCTTTCTCTTTTCAGATCATAGAGTTTTTACTCTTTGAAAAGCTTATTTTATCGGGATAAATTTTGGTGTCTTGAGGCCAATATGGGGGTGTTCAGTAGCGTACTACTGAGTGCCCTTTTTTTATCACATTTTTACAACCGGAGGACGGTCATGTCCGATAGTAAGAAAAATCCTAAGATTAAGAAAAGTGGCATCATGAATATTCATGGTAAAGATGTTGTCACCTACGAAGGTGTATTGGATGTCGCGCACCAGGTAGTGTAACCTTCCCGTAAAACAGGGCCATTGAAAAATAGAGATTTCTGGTAAAGATTGCCTCACGGAGGGCAAGATGAAGAAATCTCGATTTTCGGAGAGCCAGATTATTCGGATTTTGAAAGAAGGCGATGGCGGTCGCAAGGTTGTCGATATTTGCCGTGAGCATGGCGTAAGCCAAGCCACCTACTACCAGTGGAAGGCCAAGTTTGGCGGCATGGAGGCCTCGGACGTTCGCAGGCTCAAGGAGCTTGTAGAAGAGAACAGTAAGCTCAAGCGCATGTTCGCCAATCTTAGCCTCGAAAACGAGGCATTGAAGGATGTCATCGCAAAAAAGCTCT
>NZ_FORX01000037.1 GCF_900114115.1 Desulfomicrobium apsheronum
TCGGATAGAGTTTTCGGCGCGGTCATGGGCGTTTCATCCTGGCCACAATCGCCAGATGCCCGATGTTTTCTGAATGTTCCCTGAACAACCTTGAGGGCGTCAGGCAGTTTTTTTCTTCCTTTCATGATATTTTTCTCCGAAAGGGGCTTTTTACCCCCCAATTTTGGCCAGACAAAAGAAATAGAGCCTACGACGGTCTCCGGGGCGAAGCCGGGAAGATTTGATGCCCCCCTCCCCCTGCCCCAGATAGCCGCCCTGCATCCTGAGCGCCCGCGTGCCGCGTCCCAGACAGAGGGAGAGGGTCTTGCTCATGCCTTCAGCCCCACCTCTCAGCGGGGCTTCTGACGCTTCTTGCGGGCTGTTGGCTTGGTCAGGCCCATATCCTGCTTGACGCCAGCCACATGCCGCCACGAGCACTCGAGTCTTTCGGCTATCTCGTTGTGCGAAAGGCCCGCCTCAATCAGCGGGATGATTTGCGCCTTGAGCGTCGGGGCCTTGTCCTTGCCTGGCAGGGAAACGTTCATCCCGCCGAACTCGGCTTGCAGCACCTCGAAGGCCACCGCGCCCACCACTGCCTCGATGGCCTGGCCCGCGCCTTTGCGTTTGGGGATGTAGAGGGACAAACCGCCGAACCTGGCCAGTAGCCAGGCGGCGCACTCGGGGCCGATCAGGGCTTCAAGATCAACGCGTGAAATTGTGACTGCCATGAGCTATTTCTCCCTGCGCGTCTGCGCTGCTTTCAGTTCCTCGATGATGGCCCGGAGCTTCGTTATCTCAGTCCACAATTCCCGCGTCCTTGCGTCGATGGCGCTGTCGAGCACCCGCACCTCATCTTCCAGATTATCCAAGCGTTCTGATGTATCAGCCTTCATGCTCCACCTCCGGTAACTCGTTGACTACTCGGGAAAGGAATGCTGCCTGGTCGCGTGACGGTAGAGAGCGAAATGCTCGCAATAGGCCACTGACGTGCTCAGCGTTCCACCATGGCATCCCGATTGAACCACCTCCAAGCATGAGAAAGAACCCGTCCTTCTCGGCTAGGCGGGCGTCCGTCCAAAGGGTCAAGAGGCACTGTCTCACTGCCGCCATGTCGCACCTCCCTTGCCCGGTTGCGGATGGCAGATTGCGCAGATGCGCAGACCATGGTCTGAGGTCCAGAACTCACGGTGCCGGGCGTAGCCGGTCGGACATTCCCATGGGTCGGATGATGGAGCGGGAGAGCCCGTAGGCCCTCCGGTCAGTTCGTTGAGGATGGCGGTCTTGTGCTCGCGGACAAGATGCACGACGGCGTTGACGGCGGCCTGGTCGCCGCTGAGCTTCAACGCACCGTCAAGGGCGGTCAGGGTCACGCCGTAGGATTCGATTTTGCGGATGATGGAGGCGGCGTTCATAAAACCATCTCCACAAATGTCCCGGTCCGGTCACCATGGGGGGCGGGACACGGGACACACCCCTTAGGGTGGTGTCCCGGGTGTCCCGGCAAAAACCCTCCCTGGCGGGACAATGTCCCGGTTGTGTCCCGGCAATGTCCCGTGTCCCGGTTGGATTCATTCAGGACATAGAAGTCGTTGGTCACGGCAAGGATTCCAGCCTCTACCAAGTCCTTCCTCGCCCGCAAAAAAGACTTCTTTTTGGCCTCGGACGTGTCGGCGGTTGATGCGCAGTAAAAATGCTCCCGCCATGTATCAAGCTGCACTCCGGCTTCGCCCTCGGTGTTTCCCAAGGCCGCCATGAATGTTTCGAGCCCGAGCTTCATTCCTGGGGAGAGGCGGCGCTCTTTTTGCGATGGAGCGAAATCCGGGACAATCACGCACGACGTGATGGGGTCGCCGTCTTCATCTTCCCCGAGGGTCACCACATCACGCTTGAAGAAATACTCCCCGCCGCCGGGTCCGTCTTTGACCTTCCGGGCTGTCCACATGAAGCGGTCACCCTTGGCCACGACCTCGATGTTGCCGTCCAGCGCTGCGAACAACGAGGAATGGCCACGGATGCCTCTAGATTCGTCTTTGCCCGGATGCGCCACAAAGGCCACGAGCCCGGATGTCCTGCGCTCAATCTCCTTTGCGCCGTTGATGATGAGGCCCATGTCAACCGAGCCGTTTTCCTCGGCACCTGGGGCACACCTGTTGAGCGTGTCGATGATGACCACCGCGCCGTCAGGGATGATGGCCGTCAATCCGTCGATGTCCTGGGGCTCGCGGATGTCAAAGGTGTCTTTTACGAGAAAGAGTTGGTCCGGGATGATGCGGCCATGATGCTGCTCCCATGCTTGGACGCGGCGCTTGAATCCGGCCTCCCCCTCAAGGCAGACATAGACCACCGGACGCTGTTTCACCCGGTGCCCGAAGAACTTCCGGCCCTCGGCAATGTGGCATCCCATATCAAAGGCCAGGAATGATTTGCCGACCGTCGAGAGGCCATGGATGACCACGAGACCGCGTGTGGGGAAGATGAGCTTGATAATCCATTCTGGGTCGGACAGGGCCATGATGCCGTCACGGTTCAAGAGTTGGAAGCGGGGGGCGGGCTCGGCCTTTTTCACCTCTTCCAGATAGTAAACCTGACCACCATGTGCGTGAGAGAATACGCGGGCGTCGCCGTCGTTGAGGATGATTAAACCGATACGGTCATCATTCCCATAGGACGGCTCTAGAGGGTCAGCACACCGCGCACCGTCGTATTTCTCGCGGTTCGCCAGCACCTCTTCCACGGTCACGGATTGACCGTCCTTCAGGTAGAGGATGAATTCTTTATGAAGGATGCTCGTTGCCGCTGCTGCTGCAAGTTGGGTCCGTGTCGCCTGCGCTTCCTTGGGATGCGTTGCGCTGGTCTTGCCCTCCCGGGCCAGTTCGGCGTCCACACGACTGTCAAGCCACTGCTCCCGGATGCGGGCGGCCTCGGGTCTCGCCTTCTCCTTGGCGGCCTGCACGAGCCGGTGCAGTTCGGCTTCCTGCTTCGTCGTGAGAGGCGGGAGAGCCCGCCTTGTATCCAAGGGCGGGGCGTCGTTATTGCGCACCTCAGGCGCGGGCCTGCGCTGTTCCAGGGGCGGTTCACATGCCGCACCCGCCGCGAAGTCCAGGCGCTCGCCTTGCCATACGGCGGCGTCGAGAGGACCGTCCTCTTTCATGGTTCCGGCGGCGGTGATTTGGATGTAGCCATGCCCGGCCAGGGACAATTTATTGACCAGAACCTTGCCTGCCCGGGGGATGTCGGAAGCGTCGGAAACGAAAACGTAGATGCGCAGACCGCGGGCACCTACCAACTGTTCGCCGGTCTCGCTGTTCCAGATATGCGAGCTTGCGGAATCGCAAATAAGCATCGGGGCGCGGGCGAACTCGGGGCAGACACTGATAATCAGGGCAAGCGCCTGCTCCCGGGTCAAGGGCGGCCTTCCATCCTTCGGGGCGTCCACATCGGCCATGAGCACGCCGGGCTTGCCCTTGGTAAATGTGATGTTCTGCGCAGTCCTGGCGATGACCGGCATGGATGCGTTCTGCGGAATCCTGTCCAGCATACCCTGGGCAACGATGCGGGCGATGTTGTGCGCGCTCAGGCCGAAGCCAAGCGCCTGATGCGTCGTGAGATTCAGCACCTTGCCTGCCAGGTCTTCGGGACAAGCCACGGTGACGCGCTCCACCTGGCCCGAGGTCATGTGACCGCCGGGGCGCTTCACGAGCTTGCCGTCAACGAGCGAAAAGGACTTGGTCAGGGTGTCGCCTGAGGTGTATCGACTGATGACAACCGGCTCAGTTTTTTCTTGACAATTTTGTGAAATGGCTTCAAGGTTTTCCTGCGGTTGTTGGATCACCTCCGCACCTACCTTGAAGCCCGGCCCGCCAGCCGGGTTTTTTATTTGGGTGTTCATGGTCGGCACCCCCTAGGCCTGCACCGTGGCGCGGGATTCGATCCACCTGGCCAGGGCGTCCCGGTCATACGCGACCTTGCCGCCTATCGTGATTCGGCCAGGGCCTTGCTTGAGGGCGTCCAGGTTCGCCATGGTTCGCGGGTGAAGCAGTCCGCCGGAGAACGCGCCCACTTGGGCACGGGCGACAATGGGAGCAGGCCAGGATGCAATCAGCTTTTCCGATAACGTCATAAAAAAAACCTCCACAAGTTTTAGGTAGACTTGTGAAGGCTTGTGTGTTGCCGGGTGGGACGATTGTTATTATCGTCCCATAACTTTTTTTTGAGCTGCTATTTTTTTTGCCTCGCGCACGTACTTTCGGAACGCTTCAAAGCCGATCTTCTCCGTTTTGCCCCTCCCCTCTTCGTTGGTCAGGTTTTGACACAGGTCTCCGTCGTCAATAAAAACTTCCCATTGGCGGGCGCTTTGGTCGGTAAAACTCAATGTGTCGCGGCTTTCGATCCACTCCCAAATATCATTGGCAGTTTCATTCCCCGAACGTTTCAAAGCTTCAAGGATTGCCTTCATAATAGCAGGGTGCTTTTTCCGCTTGCCTTTTTTCCGCCCACGGTCACGGCGCGCTTCCACATAGGACAGCTCTTCAAGCTCGCTCAGTAGTGCATATCTCAAATTAACGTCCAGCTCTTTCAAGAAACCTTCGACGTCCTCTTCGCTAAGGTCTTCCCACCAGTCCAAC
>NZ_FORX01000038.1 GCF_900114115.1 Desulfomicrobium apsheronum
CGATTCCATTCCGAACTCGGAAGTTAAGACCTCCAGCGCCGATGATACTGCAAGTTCACTTGTGGGAAAGTAGGTCGTCGCCAGGACCTTTTTTTCTCTTCTCCATACAATGAGCATCACTCTCGCCATTCTCACCTTTCTTCTGCTAATCCTCGCTTTCTTCACACATATTTTTTCTTTTCCAGCAAACTGGTTCATCATTTTGATCTTGGGCATCTGGTCCTGGATTAGTCCCGAATCTCCCCTTACCCTGACTACTTTTTTGGTTTTCGTTGCTGTTGCTTTTCTTGGCGAATGCATCGAATTTGTCTTGCAAGCCTTTGGCGCTCGCAAATATGGTGCGTCTTCCTCAGGTAACTGGGGTGCCTTCGCCGGAGCCATCTTTGGAGCGATTCTTGGGGCCCCTTTTTTCCTTGGCCTTGGCGCCCTTTTGGGCGCGGTAGGCGGGGCTTATTTGGGTTGTCTTGGGGTTGAACTGATGAACCATCGCCCGTTTGACGAGTCCAAGAAAGCGGCTTTAGGCGCCATGATTGGCAAGGTTCTTGGCTTGGCCGTAAAAATAGGAATAGGTATCGCGTTTCTTGTCCATGCCTTCGAACTGCTCTTCCGGGTCTGACGATTTCGGAGTGGTATCTAATAATTTCTTTTTTTAGATATTTTGTAGTGACGATTAGGGATGGACATGTCACATATTCCCAGAATATCCTTCATCAATTTCGCGATCGTAAGCTTTGGCCGCATTCTTGGCCAATTCGTCACAGCGTTCGTTTTCCGGGTTTCCATCGTGAGCTTTCACCCAGTGGAATATCACCTTGTGTTTTTTCAACAATGCCAGCAGCTGCTCCCATAGGTCCCTGTTCTTGACAGGTTTTTTCGCCGAGGTAAGCCAGCCGTTTTTTATCCAGGATTGGATCCATTTCTTGGATATGGCGTCGCATACATAGCGCGAATCCGAATGGATATGAACTGTGCACGGTCTTTTAAGGTGCTCCAGGGCATGAAGGACTCCCCGGATTTCCATGCGGTTGTTTGTGGTTTCAACGTACCCTCGGCTCAGTTCCTTTCTCGAATCGGCCCACAGGAGCACCGCGCCCCAGCCACCCGGGCCTGGGTTGCCCAGGCTTGAGCCGTCGGTATAGATTGTAATCAATGTATCGCTCACGTTATCCTCATTTTTATGGTTTGGCAGGTTGATGCGATTATTCAAGCGTTGTCCACGATTCCTTGACCTTGCGGTGGGAGTCTTTTACGAAGGAGCACTATGAATTGGGACTGGGAAAAACTACAAGAAAAACGACAGAGGCAGTCTGGCCCCATGCCTGGGCCGGATCTTGGTGATTTAAACGAAAAAGTCAAACAGTTTAAACAGATGAATTTGCCCGGATGGCGAATCATCTTGCTTGTGGCCCTTTTGTTCTGGCTCGGGAGCGGTATCTATATCGTTCAACCGGATGAAGTTGGCGTTGTCAAACGCTTCGGTGCCTATGAACGCACCACTGAACCTGGACCGCACTATCGTCTGCCTTTTCCGTTTGAATCCGTGCTGACTCCTCAAGTCACCAAGATTCAGCGGCTTGAAGTCGGTTTTCGCGGGACCACCGCCTTTACCGTAGGCTCCGGTGTCCAGGTCCGACAGGTTCCGGAGGAGTCCCTGATGCTCACCGGTGACGAGAACATTGTCGATGTCCAGTTCATCGTTCAGTTCCTGATCGATAACGCACAAGACTATCTGTTCAACGTCGCCAATCAGGATAAAACCGTCAAGGATGCTGCCGAAGCGGCCATGCGTGAAGTCATCGGCTATAACAAGATCGATGCCGCTCTCACCGACGACAAGCTGACCATCCAGAATGACACCCGTGATTTGCTGCAAAGAATCCTGGACAGCTACAAGATCGGCATCAGGGTTGTCGCCGTTCAGTTACAGGATGTCCATCCTCCGCGCCAGGTCATTGACGCCTTCAAGGATGTCGCCAGCGCCAAGGAGGACAAGAGCCGTTTCATCAATGAGGCGGAAGCCTACGAGAATGATCTGGTTCCACGCACACGAGGCGAGGCCGCAGCCATCATGAACCAGGCGCAGGCTTACAAGGAAACCAAGATCCTGCAGTCCAGAGGTGACAGTGATCGTTTTCTTTTTGTCCTTGAAGAATACCGGAAGGCAAAGGACATCACGAAAAAGCGCATTTATCTTGAAACAATGGAAGAGATCCTTTCCAGGCCGGAAGTGGAGAAGATCATTATCTCAAATGATTCCATGCAGCGGGTATTCCCCTATTTGCCTTTGCAGCGCTCCGGAAAGGCAGCCGTGACCGGGCAGGCTAAAGACGGAGGAGTGAACTGATGAGATCAATTCAATTTGCAATAGCCGGAATAGGCATAGCTGTTTTCATTCTGCTGCAATGTGTTTTCGTGGTTGACCAGACTGAACGGGCTATCGTCTTGCAGTTGGGTAAACCTGTCGGCAACGCTGACTATGAACCAGGCCTGCACTTCAAGCTTCCTTTTGTGCAGAATGTGATATTTTTTGATTCCAGGGTTCTCGAATACGATGCACCTGCTGCAGAAATTCTCACCCAGGATAAGAAAAACATGGTTGTTGACAACTTTTCCAGATGGAGGATTGTCAATCCCCTTTTGTTTTATCAAAAAGTTCGAAGCGTTCAAAACGGCTTGTCCCGCATTGATGATATTGTTTATTCACAGATGCGAGAAGCCTTGGGTCGCTACACGCTCACCGAAATCGTTGCCGTTGAGCGATCGACAATCATGGATGAAGTGACCACCAAAGCCAACGTGCTGTTGAGTGAATACGGGATTCACATCATCGATGTTCGCATCAAACGTACGGATTTGCCTCAGGAAAACCAGCTTGCGATCTATGGGCGCATGAAGGCCGAACGTGAACGTCAAGCCAAGCAGTATCGTTCCGAGGGACGCGAAGAGGCCACCAAGATCACGACCCTGGCTGATCGTCAGCGGGCTGTCATTCTGGCTGATGCTCGCCGTGCTGCCGAGGCTGCCCGCGGCGAGGGTGAAGCCGCCGCCACGGCCATTTATGCACAGGCCCTGTCCCAGGATCCTGACTTCTATGAATTCGTGCGAACCATGGACGCTTACAAGAAGACCATGAAGGATCAGACCCAGTTTGTCCTGACACCTCAGAGTGAGTTCTTCAAGTACCTCCAATAAGACGCTAAAGAGCACAAAAAAAAGGCGGCCCGCGGGTCGCCTTTTTTTGGTAAGCGCTCAGGCGACCGCATCTTCCACGGACGTCCCTGATCTGCGATAGAAGCAGGAGCCTTTACTTTTTGCGCGGCTTGGGCTTGGGGAGG
>NZ_FORX01000039.1 GCF_900114115.1 Desulfomicrobium apsheronum
ACTTGCAGTATCATCGGCGCTGGAGGTCTTAACTTCCGAGTTCGGAATGGAATCGGGTGGTTCCCCTCCGCCGTGGTCACCAGGACGAAATATATAAGAGAAACAGGTGAAGAGAGAGAGTTAAGACTCACGATCTATTAGTACCGGTCAGCTGAACACATTACTGCGCTTACACTTCCGGCCTATCTACCAGGTGGTCTGCCTGGGATCTTCAGTGTCTTGCGACAAGGGAGAACTTATCTTGTGGCTGGTTTCCCGCTTAGATGCTTTCAGCGGTTATCCATTCCGATTATAGCTACCCTGCTATGCCACTGGCGTGACAACAGGTCCACTAGGGAATCGTCCATTCCGGTCCTCTCGTACTAGGAACAGACCCACTCAATTCTCCTACGCCCACAGAAGATAGGGACCAAACTGTCTCACGACGTTTTAAACCCAGCTCGCGTACCACTTTAAACGGCGAACAGCCGTACCCTTGGGACCTGCTCCAGCCCCAGGATGTGATGAGCCGACATCGAGGTGCCAAACCGCATCGTCGATGTGAACTCTTGGATGCGATCAGCCTGTTATCCCCGGCGTACCTTTTATCCGATGAGCGATGGCCCTTCCATGCGGGACCACCGGATCACTAACACCTACTTTCGTACCTGCTCGACATGTCTGTCTCGCAGTCAAGCTCCCTTATGCGTTTGCACTCAACGGCTGGTTTCCAATCAGCCTGAGGGAACCATTGCGCGCCTCCGTTACTCTTTGGGAGGCGACCGCCCCAGTCAAACTACCCACCAGACACTGTCTCCCTGCCGGATAACGGCGAGGGATTAGAATCCTAAACTAACAAGGGTGGTATTTCAAGGTTGACTCCACAGATACTAGCGTACCCGCTTCACAGTCTCCCACCTATCCTACACATGATAGTTCAAGATCCAATGTCAAGCTATAGTAAAGGTGCACAGGGTCTTTCCGTCTTTCTGCGGGGAGACGGCATCTTCACCGCCAATTCAATTTCACTGAGTCTCTGGTCGAGACAGTGCGGAGATCGTTACGCCATTCGTGCAGGTCGGAACTTACCCGACAAGGAATTTCGCTACCTTAGGACCGTTATAGTTACGGCCGCCGTTTACTGGGGCTTCAATTCAATGCTTCGCTTGCGCTGACATCTCCTCTTAACCTTCCAGCACCGGGCAGGCGTCAGACCCTATACGTCGTCTTACGACTTAGCAGAGTCCTATGTTTTTAGTAAACAGTCGCCACCGCCATTTCTCTGCGACCACTCGGAGCTTGCGAAGTAAATACGCTCACCCCAAATGGCACCCCTTCTCCCGAAGTTACGGGGTAATTTTGCCGAGTTCCTTAACCAGAGTTCTCTCAAACGCCTTGGGTTACTCACCCCACCCACCTGTGTCGGTTTACAGTACGGTCTGCATATCTTCTCACTTAGAGGCTTTTCTCGGCAGTAGAGGCTCAATCACTTCTGTCTTACGACACGGCATCACTTCTCGGGATAAAGAGACACGGATTTGCCTATGTCTCATCCCTACCAGCTTGCACCGGGATATCCAACACCCGGATGACCTACCTTCCTGCGTCCCCCCATCGTTCAAACGAACATATGTAGGTACGGGAATATTAACCCGTTTCCCATCAACTACGCTTTTCAGCCTCGCCTTAGGGGCCGACTAACCCTGGGAAGATTAACTTTACCCAGGAAACCTTGGGTTTACGGCGAACAGGTTTTTCACCTGTTTTATCGTTACTCATGCCAGCATATTCACTTCCCATCAGTCCAGCAGACTTTCCAATCTACCTTCATCCCAGATGGGAACGCTCTCCTACCAACCAGGTAAACCTGATTCCGAAGCTTCGGCACCATACTTAGCCCCGTTACATTTTCGGCGCAAAGTCGCTAGACCAGTGAGCTATTACGCTTTCTTTTAAGGGTGGCTGCTTCTAAGCCAACCTCCTGGCTGTCTAAGCGACTTCACCTCCTTTCCCACTTAGTATGGATTTGGGGGCCTTAGCTGTCGGTCTGGGCTCTTTCCCTCTCGACCACGAACCTTATCACCCGCGGTCTGACTCCCAGGATCTTAACTTACGGCATTCGGAGTTTGAAAGGGTTTGGTAAGCGGGTAAGCCCCCTAGCCCTGTCAGTGCTCTACCTCCGCAAGTAAACTCCTGAGGCTATACCTCAATATATTTCGGAGAGAACCAGCTATCACCGAGTTTGATTGGCCTTTCACCCCTATCCACAAGTCATCCGAGTAATTTTCAACTTACAACGGTTCGGTCCTCCACTTGGCTTTACCCAAGCTTCAACCTGCTCATGGATAGATCACCCGGCTTCGGGTCTAATCCGCAGTACTAATCGCCCATTTAAGACTCGCTTTCGCTACGGCTACACCTCATCGGCTTAACCTCGCACTACAGATTAACTCGCTGGCCCATTATGCAAAAGGCACGCGGTCACACCACGAAGGTGCTCCCACTGCTTGTAGGCATACGGTTTCAGGTTCTATTGCACTCCCCTAACAGGGGTTCTTTTCACCTTTCCCTCACGGTACTGGTACACTATCGGTCGTCAGGGAGTATTTAGCCTTGGAAGATGGTCCTCCCAGATTCAAACGGGATTTCTCGTGTCCCGCCCTACTCAGGTACCCTACTCGCCACTTTCGATTTCGCATACGAGGCTCTCACTCGCTATGGCCGCACTTTCCAGTACGTTCTGCTATCTAATAATGGATCGATTATTAGGGCCCTACAACCCCGCATGGCCGAAGCCACACGGTTTAGGCTTTTCCAAGTTCGCTCGCCGCTACTATCGGAATCTCTCTTGATTTCTCTTCCTTCGGGTACTGAGATGTTTCACTTCCCCGAGTTCGCTTCCAAAAGCCTATGTATTCAGCAATTGGATGACTAGACATTACTCTAGCCGGGTTGCCCCATTCGGAAATCCCCGGATCAAAGCCTGCTTGACGGCTCCCCGAGGCTTATCGCAGCCTTCCACGTCCTTCATCGCCTCCTGACGCCAAGGCATCCACCGTATGCCCTTAACATCTTAACTCTCTTCTCTTCACCTATTCGTCTGTCAATGATCACAAGC
>NZ_FORX01000040.1 GCF_900114115.1 Desulfomicrobium apsheronum
ATCGAGGACAAGAAAGGGCAGGAAGAAATCTATGTTCATGCCGAAAAGGACGTGAATGTCTACGTCAAGAACGACTGGAAGGAGCACATCCTCCACGATCAGCATCGTACGGTGGATAACTTTTCCTATTCACTGGTGAAGGGCGAAGATCAGCAGACGGTGGAACTAAATCGCAAGATCGAGCTTCTGTCCGACGATCATCTGACGGTCAGAGGCAGCAGCCACAGGCGCTTTGGCGACAAATGGCTCCTTGATGCCGGAAACGAGATTCACGCCCAGGCAGGCCGTAAAACCGTGATCGAGGCGGACGCTGAACTGACCATCAAGGCGGGTGGCGGCTTTATCAGAATCGACCCGTCGGGCGTGTACGTCGGCGGAACGAAGGTGAAGATCAATTCCGGCGGGAGTCCGGGCTTGGGAACGGGCGCTAGGCCGCTGCCGCCGGCGGACAGCAAAATGGTCGAAAATGGTACGGTGCCGAAAAACCAGACTGAGACGCTGCGCAAGGCTGGAGACAATGCATTTTGTCAAATTTGTGAGGTAAACAAGCATTCAGTCAAGCACTGTTTGTATAACAACGAAAATTTCCACGATGAAAATGAATTAACACGCCAAGAATATTATTATGAAATAAATGAAGAATATAAAATTTCTAAACTTGCAAACATAATGACTGAAGGATCTGGACTATTGCATCCTGGAGGGTCATTTTCATTGTCAGGTATAATCAGAATTGAATCAAAATATCCAGCAAGACTATTTATTTCAAGTGAAGGATACACTGCTATTGAAAATATAGCTGACTCTGTAAATTTTTGGGCAAAAGCGCGAATTGAAAAAAATGGTGTTATTATTGAAGAGAAATCTCTTAAGCTCAATGCAGATGGTTATATCAGGTCGTTACCTCACAGGTCTCACATCATCGGTGAAGCAATATTCATCCTTCCAAAACCAAAAGATGGGATAGCGCTGAATTTGATATTAACTGGATCTTATTTTGCGAAAATAGGTGAAAGTACTAGCGTTCCATCAATGTTTGTTTCTGGTATTCAGCATGTTAAAGCTGAAAAGTCATTTGAAATAAAGCTCATGAGATAGGGACGCGATGAATATAATAATATTATGTATTATAACGTATTTTATCTTATTATTTCCAGTATATGCAGATGATGAAGTTTTTCGAAAGGCCCATGAGGTTTTGATTTCAACAGGAAGTGAAACAAAAAATATTGGCAAGGCAATAGAGATATTGTCTGATGGCCTGTCGAAAAATCCATGTGATAGTAATCTGCTCAGACTGCGCGCGCAGCTATACACAGAAAGAGGAAATTTAGAAAATGCTTATTCTGATGTTAAAAAGCTGATGCAAATTAAGCCAGAATCAAGCATGTATAAATACTGGGAATGTATAATAAATGAAGCAATTAACAGCCCTATGAATGTTAATACTCAATGTTATGAAAAAGTATCCGAGTTAGCTGCCGCAGAGCTTGGAAACAAAAAAAATACAGATTTTGGTTATATATGCGCTCTGTTGCTTGCAGAAAATCCACAAGGTATAGTGCTTTCTAGAAATTTATTGCAAAAATTAACAAATTCGACAGTCGATATATATATCCGAGAAACCCTCGAGAATTTTGACAGAAAAAAATTCTTGCCACACTACAATCCAATATCAAAATAGCGAATTTGCTAAAAACCAATTAATGAATTGTATGAATTGTTTTATACATTGTAAAATTGCTGTGCGGATGGTCCATATTTAAATATAAATATTTTTTTGATTTTTAATTTATGAACGCATGATTCGACAGTGACATTGTAACTATATATGAAAAATATAAGTATTTTCCTTTGTTGTACTTTCTATTTTATAATATGTGCGAAAAGAAATTGCATGCTTTTATTTATGTTAAAATCAATGCTGTCTCTGTCTTTCTGTGTCCGTTTGAGGAAGATGATAAATTTAGGATAATATTATTCATCAGTGAGTAAAATTATTCGTAAAATGACAGGATTCAAGATTCAATGTCTGGTCCCAGATTCTCCGTTTTTCAAAAGAGCAATCGCGTGGCGGGATTCCAGGCCATTACGTGCAATTCCTTAACATCTTTTAATAAAACTACACCTTCTCCCCAATGTGCGACGCGGAAATCGCTGGCAAACTGGTACGAAAATGCCTGCCATTTCCCGACACATAAGGAGAAGCCATGCCGCATCCGTCAGCAAACAGCCCGTGGTTCACATTCGACACTCCCGCCCATTCCGACCTGCGTGTCTACGCCTTTTCCGGCACCGAAGAAGTCCACAAGCCCTACGAATTTGAAATCGAACTGATCCATGAATCGGCGAGCATTGATTTCGCCGAACTTCTGGGCCGGCCCGCCTGCCTTGGCATCGCCGACAAAAGCGGCGGCGTGCGTCATGTCAGCGGCGTCATCCGCAGTTTCACGCAACTGCACACCGCCAATGTCCATACCCATTATCGCGCCGTTCTGGTCCCGCGCCTGTGGTTTCTGGGGCTGGTCACGGACCACCGCATCTTCCAGAACATGAGCGTGCCCCGAATCATCGAGCAGATTCTGAAAGAACAAAATTTCACCGGCGATTCCTACGCCTTTAAGTGCTTCTTCGACTACGCGCCGCGCGAATACTGCGTGCAATACGGCGAGACGGCCCTGCATTTCATCTCCCGCCTGTGCGAGGAGGAAGGCAT
>NZ_FORX01000041.1 GCF_900114115.1 Desulfomicrobium apsheronum
TGCACGACGCCCAGGACTTTCTTGGCCAAGGCTTCCCCGCCCTCTCCGGCCAGGGCATAGCGCGTCACCAGTCCACCCATGGAGTGGGAGATGATAATGACCTTGTCCGCTTTGACTTTTTCCAGAATAAACTGTCGCAGGAGAGTCCCGGACACTTCGCACGAATCCACCCAGTCAAATCCAAAGGCATAAACCGGCAAATCCAGAAATACCTTCAGCGGCGTCTTCCAGTCATGCAGGCCGCCGAGCAGTTTTCCGAAAAAGTCCCAGGCCAGGCCGGTCCACCCGCGCTCTTCGGCTTTGGGATACTTCTTGAGGATTTCTGGGTCCCCTTGGTCCATGACTTTGCGGCCTTTCTTGATGAGAAGCTTGTAGCGCTTCTCCGGGGCGCACCAAAAGTACGCGTTTGACATGAAATACAAATCATCTGGATCCCATACGGGCTCATCGTCCAAATTGCTCAACCTCGACGCCATGACCCCCGGCACCACCACTATGGCCACGGTCTGCCGCTTGACCCGAAAAACATGGGTCCGGTTCACTTCGCAGTTGGAGGCGACGCGAGGCTTGAACATTTCCTGCGGCGTCTTTTCGTAGATTCTGGGGGCGACGTATCCATCCTTGGCATGTTTGATCCGGACCATTTTTTTCATGGCAGCACCTTCTGGTAGGCGGGTTCTTCGTAAAGGTTCACATGGGCTTCGCTGTCCTGGCAGAAAAAGTGGTCTATGGTCACATCATTGGTCGGCACTCCCTGCGGATCGAGCCAGACGACATTGTGGACCAGCGACAAGGGAGCGGCGTTTGTCTCGGAACCCGAAACCGGAAAACACGTAAACAGCTCCAAGCCACTGGCAGGGATGGCCGCCCGCGCCGAATCGGCTGCCGGTTCTTCCTCTCCCTGTGATTCCAGCACAAAGGCGATCCAGTACTCTTTCGGACAGTCCAGACAGATGGGTTCAGCCACGATAACCTCCCTGGGTGCAGATATTGCGCATGGCGGCGACGGCCGCGTCTTCGTTGACGATCCTGGCGGTAAAAGGCTTGAGGGCGGGGATAGATTCGGTGTCGGGAAAGGATTCCCCGTGGAGCAGGCAGCAGCGGATGAACAGTTCAAGGGCTTGTTCGCTGGACAATCCAAGGGCGAGCCCCCTTTGCACATGACGGACGGTGAAGGCCAGGAGCGGTTCATCCCCTGGCGGCAGGGGCAAAGACGCATCCGGCGTCGGGCCGCACAGGGAGAAGACGATATTGCGGGCCAGAATCTGGGCGCGGCCTACCCGGAAGACTTCGGCATGGCGTGCGCCAAATATGTACCACGGGCAGGGATGGACAGGCCGGGGAGCGTCCGGGTTTTCGGGGGCATGGTCGATGCGGGCCCAGCCCTCCGCGCTCGTGCGGGTCAGGACCAGCCGCGCCGGACCCAGAAGCAAAGGGGCTTCTTCGGGCATGGCGGCGCAGATACGCTCCAGGATGCGCCCATCCCAGATGCGAAAGATGAGATTTTTCCCTTCCGTCTTGACCAGCAGCAAGCTGCGCAGATGGGCCAATACATCTTCGATCGGGGCATCTGAAGCCACGACCATGCCCCAGCCCCTCGGATCGTGTTCTTCGAGCCAGTCCAGGATCAATGAACCGGGCGTCACGGGAAGGATACGGGGGGAGAGTTCGTGCATGTGCTCAAGGCGAGAATCAAGAAAGAGCAGCGTCTTTTTCGTATCGGGTTCCAGGGCGTAGAGGCGCGCAAGGGCATCCGGATGACATCCGGGGTCCAGAACAAGCCATGCGCTCCAGCCTTTGTTCCGGATTTCTTCAAGCACGGCTTTGGGATCAAAAACCTGTCGCACCACTTCATTCATCCGTAATTCATGCATCTTCGGACTCCTGTTCCATGGGACATTCATTGATGACAGGCTCGTCCAGTTCACGGGCCTGATCGAAGATCACTTTTTGGCAGAATGGCACCTGCCCTTCCTCGGGAAGAAGGCTGTCCGTCGGCAAAAGCGGCCTCGCCCCCGAGCCTGAGCCCGGACTTCCGCCGGAGTTGATCCCGACCTTGGCTCCGACAATGGTCACTCCGGAAGGGTCGAGCCGGATGAAGCTGGCGCCCGCCTTGACGGTCAGTTCCGTGCCGGCCTCAAGCACCGCCTTGCTTCCGGCCCTGATGTGGACTTCGTCGCCGCTGCGCAGCAGCCATTTGTCGCCGAACCGGCTATGGCTGCTGGCCTTGACCGTCAGGTGGTCGTCGGACAGGAGCTCGATCTTGCGGTCCTTTTCCACCGTCTGCTGATCTTCGCCCTTCACCACCGAATACGAAAAATTGTCCACGGTGCGATGCTGATCATGGAGGATGTGCTCCTTCCAGTCGTTCTTGACGTAGACATTCACGTCCTTTTCGGCATGAACATAGATTTCTTCCTGCCCTTTCTTGTCCTCGAT
>NZ_FORX01000042.1 GCF_900114115.1 Desulfomicrobium apsheronum
GTAAGCGCTCACAGGTCCGCATCTATCCATAAATTTTTCATGTGAGATAATGGGCCTCCAATTCAAGGAGGTCTTCATGAAAACTCAGTTTGCACAGAATCGCGCGGCTCGCTGGATGGCGCATGTCCAGCAATGGCGGGAGAGTGGCCTCGGTAAGACCCGATACTGCCGCGAAAATGGTTTGGCTTTGAGCACGTTCCGATACTGGATAACAAAGTCCCGACCATCTTCTGGCGGCGAATCCGCCGCAATTCCCGCTCTTGTGGCGCTGCCGTTTACGTTCGCCTCGAAAGCCCCGTCTATTGGCCTCATGGTCTCCAATCGTTACGCTATGGATATTCCGGCCGACTTCGATGAGGCGACGCTGGCCAGGCTTTTGTCCGTGCTGGAATCCCGATGCTGAGGATGCCCGCGACCAAGGTCTATCTCGCCCCTGGAGTTACGGACATGCGGGCCGGAATCGACCGATTAAGCATGACGGTTCAGGGCCACCTGGCCTTGGACCCCTTCTCCGGGCACCTTTTCGTATTCTGCAACCGCAAGCGTGATGCGCTCAAGGTTCTGTACTGGGATCGCAACGGCTTCTGCCTCTGGCACAAGCGCCTTGAGAAACATCGCTTCTGCTGGCCGGAGCACGCGGCCGAGGTCATGAATATTACCGCACAACAGCTCGGCTGGCTCCTCGATGGTCTCACGATCAGTCCTCGTGGGGCACATCCGAATCTGGTATACAAATCTCTGATTTAGGCTTAAATCTCTTGCTATTTCAAGCTGTTGCGCCTATGCAAAAAAGGCATGGGCGACATCGAAAATCTGCCTGACGACGTTGGGCAACTCAAACATCTTGTCTGGGATTACTACCAGCAAATCAGCCAACTCCAGGACCGCGTGGCCCTGTTGCAGTCCGCCCTGTATGCTCCCAAGTCCGAGAAATCCAAGGATCTCTTCCAGGGCATTCTGCCTCTGCCCTTGGTCAGGACCGCAGAGGCGAAGCCGGTGGAAGTGCCCGTAGTCGAGATCCCGGCACACACCAGGGCCAAGCGTGGACGTAAACCTCTGCCGGATCATCTGCCGCGCATCGACATCGTCCACGATCTGCCCGATGACCAGAAGGTCTGCGGCTGCGGGGCTTGCCTGAAGCGCATCGGTGAAGAGGTTTCCGAAAAGCTCGACTACGTCCCGGCCGTCATGCAGGTGGAGCGCCATATCCGGCCCAAATACGCCTGTCCGTCCTGCGACGGCGAGGAAGGCATGCCGGTGGTGCGCATTGCGCCCATGCCGCCGCAAATTATCCCCAAGGGCATGGCCACTCCGAGCCTGTTGGCTCAGGTCGTCACAGCAAAGTTCGTCGATGCCATGCCGTTCTACCGCCAGACCAAGCAGTTTGCTCGTCTAGGTGTGGAAATTCCACGTCATTCCATGTCCGGGTGGGCCATGGCCGTGGCCAAGGCGCTGGAGCCGCTTCATGCGCTGTTCCGAGCGGAAATCCGCTCCGGACCGGTCATCAACATGGACGAAACCACTCTGCAAGTCCTCAAGGAACCAGGGCGACCCGACACCTCGACGTCGTACCTATGGCTCTTTCGTGGCGGCAACCCCGATCGGCCGACCGTGGTCTATCGCTACGACCCGACCAGGTCGGGCTCCGTCCCCAAGGAGTATCTGGGAGAGTACAAGGGCTACATCCAGACCGACGGCTACGCCGGGTATCAGGCCCTCGGCGAATCGGATGACATCATC
>NZ_FORX01000044.1 GCF_900114115.1 Desulfomicrobium apsheronum
AAGCTCTGTGAGCCGTATTATGCGTCTGGTCCCGGCAGGAAATCCATTCCTCCAGGTCGTTATTTCAGGATGCACTTGGTTGGCTATTTTGAAGGCATCGAGAGCGAGCGCGGGCTTGAGTGGCGGTGTTCTGACTCCTTGTCGCTGCGAAAGTTTCTGCGGCTCTCCCTGACCCAGAGGGTGCCGGATCACTCCAGCCTGAGCAGAATCCGGCAGCGACTGCCGCTGGAAGTCCATCAGGAAGTGTTTGGCTGGGTATTGCAGGCGCTGACCAAGTCCGGGCTGGTAGTTGGGGAGCGCCTCGGTGTCGACGCTTCGACCATGGAAGCCAACGCGGCCATGCGCTCGATCGTGCGCCGGGATACAGGCGAAACGTACCAGCAGATGCTTGAGCGCATTGCCAAGGACAGCGGGATTAAGACGCCGACTCGTGAAGAGTTGGCCCGCATGGATCGCAAGCGCAAGGGCAAGAAGCTTTCGAACAAAGACTGGAAGTCGGAGAGCGACGAGGACGCGCGGATCACCAAGATGAAGGACGGTCGCACCCACCTCGCCTACAAGCCCGAGCACGCAGTGGACCTGGACACCGGAGCGATTGTCTCCGCCGACATCCACAAGGCCGACCAAGGAGACACGACGACGATCGGCAAGACGCTGGAATCCGCCAGGAAGAATCTTTCCGTCGTCGGTTGCACGCCGATTACCACGGCTCCGACGGAGGTCATTGCGGACAAGGGCTACCATTCTCGGGAAGTAGTGAAAGAACTGGATGGCGGAGTTTGGAAGACGAGGATCGCCGAGCCGAAAGCGAACGGTCTGTTCAACTGGAAAGGTGACCACGAGGCGCGACGGGCCGTTTACAACAACCGCGCCCGACTGAAGTCATCCAAAGGGCGCGAGCTGGCAAAGCAAAGAACGGAGTTGGTCGAACGAAGTTTCCAGCATGTGCTCGATCGTGGCGGAATGCGGCGAACACACCTTCGGGGACAGGAAAACGTCCACAAACGATACCTCTTGTGCGTGGCCGGGTTCAATCTCGGCCTGCTGATGCGCCAGTTGATAGGTTTCGGGACCCCGAAGGGGTATTTTTACCTCAATTCAGCGCAAATTGTTATTATTGTTTGGGGACGGATGGTCGTTTCGATGATTTTGGTTGAGATGAAGAGCGAGACTGGCGAAGAATTCGTCGGAACTCAGATTACCGTCGAGCTGTGTTGATCATGAATAAATCAACGGGCTG
>NZ_FORX01000045.1 GCF_900114115.1 Desulfomicrobium apsheronum
GTCAACGGATGGGAGGAGAACGTCTTGACCCTCCAGGCCAGCGACGTTCTGTCCGTTTCGGACACCGACACCCTGTGGGTGTTCGGCGAGGGCCCTGCGGAGGTGATCGCGACGGATTCGGGCTGGTCCCTTGTGGGCACGAACGTGGTCGGCTCCGATGGGTTTGACTACAATCATTACACGAATACCGTCGGAACGAGCATCGTCCATCTGATGGTGGCCGAGGATATCGCGACGCAACATGTGGCGTCTTTCCCATGATCTCGGGAAAGGAGGCGCTGGCCGGAAATGTCCAATTGCGCGGAAGGGATGAGAACCCCACCTGCTGCATCGCCGGACGTTGAAGCGGAGGAGATATCCGGCGCCGGTACAGGCAGTTGCAGGTTAAGGTGGGCAATTCATCACGCGATGTCAGCATGAGTCAGCCGGACAGGTTGGCGGATCAGGTCCGTCAGTCTGTCCGGCTGACTTTTGTGACTGTTCTGATGGCCATGATCGTCTACAACTTCGTCATTTTTCATCTATCCGTATATTTCACATCCGCGCGATTCGTTTCACCCATTCAGAAATTTTTGCATAATGTCCAATGCACTCTCCTCGGGATTTGAAGTGTGCCATGGGCATGACTTGCAATGGCGAGGGCCGGTTTGATTATATGCCTAGGTAAATAAGTATTTTATTCTCAAACGCGTAATAAAATCTACCTAATTTAAGTATGTAATGGCAGGTCAAATTAAACAAATATGCATATTACTAAGTATATTGAATCTCGTTAGCCTGACCTCGAATCGTAGTATTGAAACGTGATCGAGGAGAGATTCTATGTACACTATCAATGTCGGCGTACGTCAGGGAAACGGTGACTTTCAGGAAGTGCGGGTTGACAACGGCGGCAGATTGAACCTGAGCCATGGCGACCGGCTGGTTCTTGCCGCTGCTCCTGAAGATGTCGAGATCGTGTCCGGGGATGGCGGTGATTATGTCGTTCGGTTGAAAGGGGGAGAGGAGTTCTTCGTGGCTGCCGCCGACGACGCCAAGGAACTTGTGCTTATTTCACCGGACACCAGGGAACCTCTGATCATGTTCGACATTCAGCACCCCGAGCAGGAGGTTGACGCACATGTCAGTCAGCCGCTGGGTATTCATCAGGCCAGCGTGGCGGGCACCGAATTTCTGCAGGAGGATGTCGGAGAAGA